>CASFXO010000239.1 GCA_949298665.1 uncultured Lentisphaeria bacterium | reverse complement strand
TCCGCCAGCGCGGTCAGAATCAGATGCATGCTGCCCAGTGTCATGTTCTGGTAGGAGCAGCTGTCCTCGTGCCAGAGTCCGTCCCGATGAAACCAGGCGGCCATGAATTTTTCCAGACTCTGCGGGCCGGAGACCACCCATGCGATCATTTCGTGATCGCCGAGCAGGCGGCCGACGTGGGCCATGCCGGCGTAACCGTAGGGGAGGGAGTTGGTCAGGTCCCGCCACGGCGGGAAGGCGACCATCATGCGTTTGTATTCCCGGAACAGGCCGTTTTCGATTTTGACCCGGTCTGCGTCGCTGTAGACGTCGCTGTGGCGGGTGACGTCGTAGAGGGTGGCCAGCTTGACCATGTACTGGCTGTCGCCGAACTTCCACCGGTAAAGCTTGCCTTCGATGGGATTTTTGCCGTAGCGGCTGTAATAACTGTTCCGCAGCCGGGGCGGATAACCCGGATAGATTTCGGCGAAGCGCAGCAGGATGTTCCGGGCCTGCAACGCGAGTTTCCGGTCTCCCTCCAGCGCGTACAGGGCACTCAGCGCCGGGAGTTTGTCGATCAGCATCCGGGTGCGTCGTTCCCGGATCACGCCGGAGATGAAGTAGCGCTTGCCTTCGTTGAGTTTGATGGATTTTCCCTCATAATAGTGGAGCGTCAGTTCCCGGCCGTTGTCCAGTTTCAGGCGAAAGGGTTTGTCCTCCGGATAATCGGGATTGGGGAAGACCGTGCCGCAGTCCGCGCACAGCAGCCGGTGGCCGTCGTTGTTCCGGGCGCCGCGCCAGGCGACTTCCGGAACCTGGCCGCAGGCGGGACAGCAGCAGGAGGCGCCGGGTTCGTCGGGAATGTGCCAGGGGAGGCGGTCGACGGGGATCGCCAGCAGTTCATCGGCCTGGCGGCGGAGGGATGCCAGCAGTTTGCGGGCCCAGGGATGGCGCTCGATGTTTTTCCGGGCGGCGGCGACCTCCGCCGGGCCGATGGTGAAGGGCGGCTGCAACGGGGCCGGTTTTTCACGATCGCGCAGGTCAAAGTGACGGTAGAACTGCTCCGCCTCCCGTTCCGGAGATGATTCCGCCGCCCCCGTTGGGAACGGCGCCAGGAGACACGGCAACGACAGAGACAGAAGAAATGTTTTCAGCATGTCCGGCCTTTTTTTCTTAAGTTGAAAAAACAAAACAGTGGTATAACATGACGCCTCACGGAGGATTTGTCAAATCCCAATGGAACTCTAACGGAATCCTAACCGGGAAAAAGTTGATTTCGATCGTTTCCGTACTATAGTTTTGTGCATGATCGGATTCGGGACGAGCTGCCGGTTGTGCCGTCCGGACCGGGAAAGGATTTGCATGAACAGGGAAAAAATTCTCATCATAGAAGATGAGGAAGCCATTCAGGAACTGATCCGCTACAATCTGGAGCGGGACGGTTACACGAAGATCCGCGGCTGCGAGTCCGGCGAACTCGGGCTGCGCGCGGTCCGGGAGTTCGCGCCGGATCTGATTCTGCTGGATCTGATGCTGCCGGGCATCGACGGATTGACGGTCTGCCGGCGATTGAAGGCGGACCCGGCAACCGAATCGATTCCGATCATCATGCTGACCGCCAGAGGGGAGGAGGCCGACATTGTGGTCGGGCTGGAGATGGGGGCCGACGACTATCTGCCGAAGCCCTTCAGCCCCAGGGTGCTGGTGGCGAGAATCCATGCCGTGCTCCGGCGGCGGCAGGTCGCCGCTGAAGCGGATGAGGGCACACTTCGCCGGGGGCTGCTGTATATGAATCGCGGGACCCGCGAGGCGCGGCTCGGGGAAAAGTTGCTGTCGCTGACCTATTCCGAATTTGAGATTCTGTATCTGCTGGCCCGTCGTCCGGGATGGGTTTTCACGCGTAATCAGATCGTCAACGAGGTCAAGGGGGAAGATTATCCGGTTACGGAACGGGCCGTCGACGTGCAGATGGTCAACCTGCGTCGAAAGCTCGGCGATTACGGTGAAGCGATCGAAACCGTTCGCGGCGTCGGCTACCGTTTCAATCCGGCTTGAGGTGAGGAGCCATTTTTATGAAAAACAAATTTCTTCACGCCATTCCGCTGGGGTCCCTGGTGCTGCTGCTGATCATACTAGGCGTTTTCTGGCATCAGTCCCGTTCCATCAGCCAGGTGTATCTGGAACAGGTACGGCATGATCTGGCCATCCGGACCGAGTTGCTGCTGCCGTACTGCCGGGAGGCGCTGCTGAGCGGTTCGCCGGAAAACCTGCGGCTGCGGTTCCGCGACAACGGTCGCGACATCGACACGCGCATCACCATCATCGACGACGCCGGCAAAGTCGTCGCCGATACCGACGAGGCTCCAGACCGCATGGACAACCATCAGGACCGTCCCGAAATCGCCGAAAGTCTGCATGCGTTCGCCGCGGGAAAGCGTTTCCATACCACGCTTCGTTACAGTACCACGCTGGGACGGCGGATGTTGTACTGTTCGGTGCCGCTGCGGGTGGCGGATCGCCAGTATGTCGTGCGCACTGCGTTGTCGCTGGAAAAAATCGACAATGTCATGACGCAGGCCCGGCGCGATCTGCTGGCGGCGGTGGGACTGACGGTACTGGCGGCGGCGGTTTTCAGTTATCTCATCGTCATTCTGGTGACCCGTCCCGTGGGGAAGCTGCGGGTGGCCGCCGGCCGGATCGCCTCAGGCAACCTTGATTCGCGTCTGCCGGTGCCCGCGCGCGGTGCCATCCGGGATCTGGCGCTGGCTCTCAACGAGATGGCGGAACAGCTCAAGTCGCGCATTGCCCAGATTTCCCGGGAAAAGAGCGAGCGGGACGCGATTTTCTCTTCGCTCTCCGAAGGGGTGGTCATGCTGGATATGGCGGGGGAAATCATCGACATCAATGCCGCCGCCTGCCGGATTTTCGAGCTGGCCTCTCCGCACCCGCAGGGGACACTCGCGGGGCTGGTCCGGCATCGGGCGTTTGAAGAATTCATTCGTTCCGTCCGGAACGACCTTTTCCATCCGGACGAAACCGAATTGACGCTGTCGCTTCCTTCCGGGGAGCGGCATCTGCGGGTGCGCGCCACCCGGCTCAGTTGGAACAGCGGGGAAATTTCCGGTCTGCTGCTGGTCATCTATGATCAGACCCAGGTGCGGGTGCTGGAAAATTACCGGCGCGACTTCGTCGCCAACGTATCCCATGAAATCAAAACGCCGCTGACGGTGATCCGGGGAGCGGTGGAAACGTTGCAGGACGGTGCGCTGGAGGATCCGGAGGCGGCCCGACATTTTCTGCAGATTCTTTCCGTCCATGCCGAGCGGCTGAACGCGTTGGTGCAGGATATTCTGGCGCTTTCCGAACTGGAACGCCGCAGTGCCGGTCCGGAGCGGGATTTTGAACGGATCGCGGCGACGGACCCGGCGGCGAGCGCGGTGGAATTGTTGCGGGCGCGCGCCGCCGCCTGCGGAATGGAGCTGGATTTCCGCGATCGTTCCGGCGGTGCCGAGGTTCTGGCGGACCGCCAGATGCTGGAACAGGCCGTGATGAATCTGATCGTCAACGCCATCCGCTATTCCGAGTCCGAAGCGCCGGTGGAGATCGAAGTCTCCGCCGCCGATCGACAGGTTCAGATCCGGGTCATGGATCACGGGTGCGGCATTGCCGCCGAACATCTGCCGCGTCTTTTCGAACGCTTCTATCGGGTGGACAAGGCCCGCAGCCGCAAAGCCGGGGGCACCGGGCTCGGACTGGCCATCGTCAAGCACATCATGCAGTTGCACGGCGGTTCCGTGGAAGTGCAGAGCACGCCCGGACTCGGTTCCACCTTCACCCTGCTGCTGCCGCAGGCCTGAGGCCGCAGCCGCGGCGCGTTTCCCCGCCCGGGGGGGGAGGGGCCGCCGCGGATGGAGATTCCCCGGTATGAAGTCGGCGCGACTTTTTCAGTACAGGTGTCCCATGCGTTCTTTCTTGGTGCGCAGGTAATCGGCGTTTTCCCTGCCCGGCGGAATGACGATGGGAACCCGTTCCGTCACGGTCAGTCCGAATCCGGACAGGCCGACCAGTTTCCGGGGATTGTTGGTGAGCAGTCGGACCGACTTCACGCCGAGATCCAGCAGAATCTGAACCCCGATGCCGTATTCGCGCAGGTCGGCGGGGAAGCCCAGTCGTTCATTGGCTTCGACGGTGTCGCACCCTTCATCCTGAAGTTTATAGGCGCTGACCTTGTTGAAAATGCCGATGCCGCGCCCCTCCTGCCGCAGATAGACGATGATGCCCGAACCGTTTCGGCAGATCTGCCGCATGGCGCTGTGCAGCTGTTCGCCGCAGTCGCAGCGGCGCGAACCGAAAACATCCCCGGTCAGGCATTCGCTGTGAACGCGCACCAGCACGTTTTCCTGCCCTTCGACCTCGCCGTGGACCAAGGCGACGTGTTCGAGCTGGTCCACTTTCGAGCGGTACGCCACAATCCTGAAATCGCCGAATTCCGTCGGCAGCCGCGCCGTGTCTCCCCGGGTGATCAATACCTCGTGACGGCGGCGGTAGGCGATGAGATCGGCCACCGTGCCCCATTTGAGATGGTGTTTTTTGCGGAATTCATTCAGCTGGGGCAGCCGGGCCATGGTACCGTCGTCGTTCATGATTTCACAGATGACCCCGGCCGGCGTCAATCCGGCCAGCCGGGCGAGGTCCACGGCCGCTTCCGTGTGCCCCGTGCGGCGCAGGACGCCGCCCGGGCGGGCGATCAGCGGAAACAGGTGCCCCGGACTGATGAACGATCCCGGCGAGGACGCCGGATCGATCAGTGCCGCCACGGTGGCCGCGCGGTCGTAGGCGGAAATTCCCGTAGTGGTGACACCGCGGGCATCCACGCTCTGGGTGAAGGCCGTGCCGAACGGGTCCGAGAGCGAGGCCGGGGTATGCAGCTGTAATTCCCGGGCGCGCGCCTCGTCCAGCGGCACGCAGATCAGCCCGCGTGCATATGTGGCCATGAAGTTGATGGCGGCGGGCGTGGCATGGGCGGCGGCCACCACCAGATCCCCCTCGTTTTCCCGGTTTTCGTCGTCGGCGATGATCACCATTTCCCCGCGGCCGATGGCTGCGATCAGCTCTTCCACGGGATCGAATTCAAAACGTTCCATGAGTCTTGTCTTTCTTATACTGAACTTGATGAAAAAGTCATTCGCTTGAAGTCCGTGTTTTGCGGCACTCCGTCAGGCCGTCGTCGCATCCCTGTCATCTGCCCGACGCCGGGAGCGGAAAATCCACAGCATTTCCTCCGGTTCCCGGCCGCCGAACAGCCGGCACAGCACCAGATAGATGACCGAAAACAGTCCCAGTATCGCCAGAAACGGCAGCAATTCCCCCACCACCGGCAGCGAGAAGCGCTCCCGCAGCGCCGGATATAAAAAGAAAACTCCCGCCGCGGGCAGGGCGGCTGCCAGCGCCCGGACAATGGCGATTGCCAGTACCCGCGGCCGGTACGGCAGGCCTTCGCGGTACAGCAACCAGAGCAGCAGACTGTTGTTCAGCAACGCCGCCAGCACGGTCGCCAGCGCGATGCCGCCCTGGCGCAGCGGCCACATCAGAATCAAATTGAGGATGATGTTCACGGTAATGCACAGCAGAGAAACATAGAGTGGTTTTTTCATCTCCTTCCGGGCGTAGAACGCCGGGAGTATCACTTTCTGGGCGCAGAAGGCCGGGATGCCCGCGCCGTAAAACATCGCCGCCGATCCGGCCGCCGCAAGGTCCGCCGCCGTGAAATTGCCGCGCAGAAACA
>CASFXO010000238.1 GCA_949298665.1 uncultured Lentisphaeria bacterium | reverse complement strand
GTTACCGGACTTTATTTCTACGACAACTCGGTCATCGCCATGGCGAAGGAGCTGCGACCGTCGGCCCGGGGTGAACTGGAAATCACCGCGATCAACAACGCCTATCTGGAACGCGGGGACCTGCGGGTCGAACGCCTGGGCCGGGGCTTCGCCTGGCTGGACACCGGCACGACCGACAGTATGCTCGACGCGGCCAACTTCATCCGGACGATCGAAATCCGGCAGGGATTGCAGATCGCCTGTCTGGAGGAGATCGCCTGCCAGAACGGCTGGCTGACCCGGGAAGAGCTGCTTCGGAACTGCGGGGAATTGCGGCAGACGGAGTACGGGCGGTACCTGATGCGTCTGGCCCGGAGCGCCGACTGACCCCCCCCCGGGAACCGCGGTCCGTAGCCGGGTCATCGCCCGATTTTCCGGCAAGGACGATTGCCTGTCCGGCACCTGCAGCAGACGCAGCTGGCAGGTAAAACACTGCCGGTTACTTCAGAAACCGGCGCAACGTTTGCAGTTTTTCTTCCAGTTCTTCGGGACGGAACAGATAACCGTGCGCTTCGATGTGGTAACCGATCCGCGGATCCCGGCGGCATACGGACAGTAGGTTTTCCAGATTACCGCACTCTTCGCGCAGCCATGTCCGATATTGCCGTTCTGCCGGCCGACCACTGCGCCGCAATGCAAAAACCCGGCAATAGCACAGCCCGCTGGCGAACAATGCCCCGCATGCAATCGCATTGTTCATTTCCTCGACGGCATGGGGGCCCCGGGCGTTTTCCAGTCCCCGCCGCAGCAGTTCCACACCTTCATGCCAGCAGGCCACCAATTTTTCCAATGCCGAAATCACCGCCGGCAGGGCATCGGGCGTCGGCAGCGCCGCCGCCATGTCGTCGCCGCGCGGATCGTCCAGCCACGACCGTCCCAGCGGCTTTCCCGGCAGCGGCGCCAGAGCCAACGGCAGCTTACAGGCATAGTTGCAGGGTCCGAAGTAAAGAAACTCCTGGGAAAAAGGATAAAACGTCAGAGCCCGGGAAAATGTCTCCCAGGCGGCGGCGATGAGTTCAGGGTCTCCGCCGTCGAAATATGTTCCGGCAAACGCCGCCAGACTGTGTTTTCCGGAGAGGGACACCAGGCAGGGGGCGTCCAGAAAGTAGAGAAAAGCGGCACTGTTGGCACTGCGGAAATTGCCGAAATTCCAGCATCCCATGAAATCGACAATGCCCATTTCCCGCATTTTCCGGGCCTTTTCATACAGATTCCCGATGGCCGGGAGGTTCGGCACCGTTCCCAGTTCGTGAGTCGTACCGATCTGCAATTTCGCCATAACCGGAATGCCGAGCCGGTCGCAACACGCCTTCACCTGCACAAAATCCTCGGACGGTCCGGCGTACCCCAGAGAATATTCGTCCACTTTGACTGCCCCCTCCGTCGTGCGCCGCAGACCACCGCGCTCGAAGTCCGCCAGCAGCGTCACGTCTCCGGGAAGACGCGCCAGCATGTTCCGGCATGGAGCAGCTTCGTAATGGGTCCAGGACCAGTTCCAGATGACCAGCGCCATCCGCGAACCACCGGCACGCAGCCCGTCCCGGAAACAGGTGATCAATTCCGGACGGTTTCCACCGGAGAGCGGTTCCGGCAGCGGGGACAGTTCACCTGTCCGCTGGTCACGCCGGCCGCGCCCGCGGTCGCCGGAAGCTCCGGCGCCATGCAGCGCGACCAGCAGTGTCCGGGATATTCCGAAGCCGTGATCAGAATGACCCCGCCCAGACCGGGGAACCGTTCCCCGAGCCGGTATGCCGCCTCCCGCAAATAGGCCCGGACCGGCGCACAGCTGCTGCAGAGGGAACGCAACCGCAGCTCTTCTCCGCCGCGGTCGCTGGGAAAACATTCCTGCTGACCCCGTAATGCCGCATGGCGCGTCCAGAAATCGGATTCCTCCGGCAATGCCGCCAAAGGCTGCATATACAGGAAGATCTTGACCCCGAACCGGGCCGCCCGGTCGATCGTCAGCTTGAGAGCGCGTTCAAGCGTCCCGCAGTCCGGGGCCAGCTCCGGAAAAACAGAGGTGCGGACCAGAGTATGCAGGTGCCCGTGAATCCAGACGGCGTTGAACCCCTCTCCGGCAATCCGCCGCAGTTCCTCCTCCCGGTAAATGTCCGGGGCGGCGGCAAGTTCCTCGTCCTCGAGACGGTAATTGCCGTCAAACTTGCCGAAAGGGCTTTTCCAGGAACGCCAGATGCGCCATCCCGCCGGCGGCCGGCCGCTGCATGGATCATCCATTTTCAAAAATCCTTCCCGTCAATCAAACGCTTCAACACGGTAAACGCGGCAGTGAAATTCGTACCGCCTGACACGCGGGTATCGCCGCAGACGTCGCCCGGATTACAGAACAATGATCTTCATGAATTTTTCCGAGAAGAGTTCCACGCCCTGTTTCCGCACTGCGAAGCCGTTTTCCCAACGCAGACCGAAGTCGACGTCGCAGAAAAACGTATCCGCCTGAAACGTCATGTTCTCCTGCAACTCATAATCGGACGACGTTTCCATCCACGGCGGCTCCACCTCCTGCATCCCCAGCCCGTGGCAGGGCCCGTAGAGCAGGTGTTTTTCAAAGCCGCGCCGCCGGACGAATTCCTCATATTCCCGGACCACCTCCGCCGCCTTTTTCCCGGCGTGGATCAGGTCCAGCGTCTTCCGGTGGGCTTCCAGCCCGAATTCCTGCAGAATCCGCTGATGGTCCGGCAGTTTTCCGAAGGAGACCGGCACCCCGACTCCCGACGAATAGCCGCCGACCCGGGCGCTGATGTTCAGCTGAATCATGGTGTGCGGAACAATCCGGTTCGCGGTCGGACGGCTGATGGCGTTATTGGTGCTTTGCCCGCAGAAAACATATTGCGGCATGCCTTCGTATTCCGCTCCGTTCTCGTAAATCGTCCGCTGTGCGATACCCACCACCTGCAGCTCGGTCATACCGGGCCGGATTTCATTCAGGATCGCCTCAATCGCCAGTTCGCTGATCCGGAATGCGGCCCTGAGGCAGTTCATTTCAGACTCACTTTTCATGACCCGCAGCGACCGGAGCGTATCGTCCGCCTTGACCAGTTCGACCTCCGGCAGTTCCTCCCGCAGAGAAAGCCAGACCGGCAGGGGGGTGATGGACCAGCTGACGATGCCGAGTTTTTCCAGTTTCGGAGTCCGGCTCATGGCGACGACATCCCGCCAGCCCGCCACCGGAATGGACGGATATTGCGGTTCGGCAAATTTCCGATAACAGAGCATTTTGGCAATCCGGGGAATCATGCTGCGCTGTACGGCATAGGTTTCGCTCTCCGGACCGATCAGCAGTACCGCGTCCCCCCGGGCCGGGACCCATACGCCCGCCGTTTCAAAAATCGGCCAGTAATCGCTCAGATACCGGACATTTGGAAAATCCGCCTCGTTGCCGTGAACCAGGCAGGCATCCAGCCCGGCTTCCCGTATGTTTCGCTGAAAAGCGGCCAACCGGCCGGCGAATTCGGACGCTGAAATCAAATGCTCCATGATAAGACTCTCCTTTCCGGTCAGCAGGTTTCTTCGGACGTCACCGCAATCTCGGCGGCACACCGGAAAACAGCGCCGAGTTCCCGCAGGGCATCCAGTACTTTTTCGAATTCCCGGGCCGCGTAGTCGCCGCAGTTCTTCACCAGAAACGCATCCGGCAACACCGCACCCTCTCCGGAATGAATCAGTCCCTGCGGCATTTCGGCGAACTCCCACGGGTGCATGTAAAAACACAGGAACGGCCGGACCTCCCGTGCCCGGCAGTAGTCCAGATAAGCGCGTACGTGTTCCATCAGCGCGGCGGCCCCCTGCGTCCGCCACAACGGCCATTGATCCAGATCCCGTCCGTAAGGATCGGCGGAGGGCATGGACAGGTCCGCGAAATTCGGCAGTTCCAGCAGTTTCAGATCCCCCGTTTCCGTCCAGTTCTCCCGGGAGGGATGATAGGGGACAAGCTGTTTGCGGAAATAGTAGACCGGATAGCTGACATCGGTCCGATATTCCAGCGCCTCAAGGGCGTTCACCACCGCGGTGGAACCGAACAGGCGCGGACAGCGGAAACTGCGTGGGCGTACTCCGGCGGCTTTCTCCACCCATTCGGTGGCCAGTTCTATGCGCGGCCGAACCTCATGCGGCAGAATCGGAATCATCCCCGGAATCTCGAACAGCGGTTCCCCGATCGTCTCATGATACAGGGAATGGCAGCCGATTTCGTGGCCGTCATCGCGCACCCGCCGGACCATGTCCGGGTGACGCGCGGCACAATCCCCGGTGAAGAAAAAGGTGGCGCGACACTCTTTGCGGCGCAGGATTTCCAGCAGACGGGGGGCGCCCGTCCGGAATCCATCATAGCTGCCGGTCCAGCTCCCGATGTCGGTTTCCATGTCAAAGCCGAGTACGACCGGAAACGTCTGTTCCATGTTTCTCTCCTTTCGGAATGGGTTCATTTCAAATTTTTCGCCGGACCGGGACGGCAGCAGTCGGAACGGCTTTCCACAGCCCGGCTCCTGCGTTCCCGGGAACGGTCGTAATAATCATCCAGCGGCATGATGCCGTACCGCTGCATGACGGCGGCACTGGATATGGAGGGATCCCGGCTGGTCAGAAGTACCCGGCCCAGACGGCCGGGATCGAAAAGATCGATTTTCAATCCCAGATCGCGCTTGGCCGCCGCCAGTTTGTCCGCGTTGTAATCCAGATGAACCACCTGATAGTCGAAGTCAACCGGAACCACCAGGAAATCGGAGTAGTTGCTGGAACTCCTGATCCGCTGTCCGAGCGGATTCACCAGGGTGCATCCAGTCTGAGTGGTCGCACCGGCCAGGTAGGACCGGCAGCGCAGCGCCCACCAGTTCTGCAGCAGATCGCCGTGAAAGATGGACGAAAACACCAGCAGATCCGGCTGCAGCGCCGCATACTGCTCCAGCAGTTCGGGGAAGTTCAGGTCAAAACAGATGACAAACCCGATCCGGCCGAAATCCGCATCATGACAGATCGCGCCTTGACCTGCGACCACTCCGGTATCTATTTCGTGAATGGTGGGAAACGTCTTGTTGTAAGTGGCGGCCACCTCTCCGTCGCGGTCGATGAGCACGATGGAGTTGCGCAGTTTCCCGTCGGCTCCGGTCCGGATGACCGGGGCGCAGATGTAACAGTGATTCTCCCGGGCGGCGCGCCGCATGAGATTCACGAAATCCGTCGCATGTTCCGACGCGAACGCATTCCGTTCCTCCGTGGCGCCGTACCATTGCCATGGCCAGTTCGCCGCTTCCGGAATGACGATGATGTCCGGGCGGTCATGCCGGATGTCGGCGATTTTATTGAGCCAGAGCGTTTCCACCCGGGCGGAGGCTTCCGCCGGCGGCAGTTTCGGACCGAACTCCTCCGCCGTAATGCCCCCGAGCACCGCCACGCGGGCGGTTTTCCGATTCGTGCGGGCGGATCTCCCGGAATCTTCTCCCGCAACCAGGGCCAGGCTCATGCCGGCGATCAGACATGCCGGAACGAGCCGTTTTCCGATTCTAGCGTTCCAGAGCATAGATTTCTCCCTCCCGGCAGGATACGATCAGGTGTGTTCCCAATATCGTCAGCGACAACGGCATGGAAGCGGCTTGAAAAACGGTCTGGTATCCGCCGGTACGGAGATCGACCTTTACCATCATTCCCTCCTCATCGGCCACATAGGCGTCGGCGCCGGAAACGGCCATCGCAGTCGGCACGCCGGGCAGCCGGACACAGTGCCGGACCTGCTGCAACGTCCCGTCGAGCACCAGCAGCAGCGACTTGCGCAGCAGCACCGCGATCGCCACGTTGCCGTCTCCGTCCGGATCGACGACGGCGTAATCGACCAGCAGCACCCGGTCCGGCCGCGGACGGTCCGACGGTGCCGGGACGCCGGAACCGGGACCGAATACGACATCATACTTCGCCTTGCCGTTTTTCTCCCAGACCGTCAGGCGGTTGAAGGCGCCGCGCACATCTCCGACGACTTCCTCGGCGCCGTCGCCATCCACATCGCACTCCAGCAGGTGCTTGCGGTTCAGTTGGGCCCACATGATCACCGGCGGCGTTCCTTCCGACGGCTGGAGGTATTGCATATAGTCTCCGCGCCGGTATTGCAGCGGATCGCCCTTCACCCGGATCAGATGGTGGGTGCCGTTGTAGCTGGGACACACATACAATGCGTTGCGCCCGTCGGCGTCCCGAAGCATCCATACCCGGTCGGACGCGCCCCACTCCAGGTGGAGTCGTCCGTGCAGTTTTCCCGCGGCATCGACCAGTTCCAGCGTGGAGGCGGAACCGACCACCGCCAGTTCCTGCCCGGGATTGACCTCGTATACGAAAAGGCCGCAGACGCCGCCGAGTCCGGGAGCCGTGCGGTACCAGTAGGTTTTGCCGGTAAGAAAGAGTCCCGGAGCGGTCTCCGACCGGAATTTCCAGCACAGGCTGCCGTCCGGTCGGAAGGCTTTGACGGTTTCATCCTCCAGCCCTCCGGTCAGGATCAGGTTTCGGCTTTTCCAATAAGCCAGTGATTTGATCCGGGAACCGTTGGCGATATCCCGGACGATCTGTCCTTCGTCATCCACCAGCAGGAGCCGGTCGACGCACGCGATGGCCAGCTGTTTTCCCTGCGGGGTTTCGATCTCCTGAACGATTCCGGCCGCTTCCGGCAGTTTCCGGGACCAGCATTCCCGCGCCGGCGCCGTTACCGTGCGGTGCTCCGCGGTCTTTTGCCTGGCCTCCTCCTGACGGCGGCGGCGGAGCCCCTGCTCGTGCAGTTCGGGCAGATCCCGAAGCCAGTCGTCAAGACGGAGATCCCCGACGGTGAGAGTGAACGGCTGGTCCGGCCGCAGTTGCACCCGCCGCCCGTTTGAAAATTCAAGAGTTCCCGCCGCCGTCGCGATGCCGGTAAAACATCCGCTCTTCCGATCCCATTCGCAGTTCACCGGCACATCCGCATTCAGGATGCCGGGCAGGCAGCGTGCCTCCAGCGCCGTCATCCGGTTTTCGGAAAAGACCGCCAGTCGGGCATCCAGCTTCCGGTACGGTGCAGTCGCCAGCAGCAGAAACTCGTCCCCGATCCGACCGACGGCAGCGGCATCATCCACCCGCACACAGGAGTTCCGAATGTCGCTGTCGGGAGCAATCAGAGTAAAGAAATTTCGTTTTTCTCCATTTTTGACTGGGGAATGCCACTCCATTTCCACCACATTGCCGGAACCGCCCTCGTAGGAGCCGTCATATATCTCCCCTTTGACCGGCAATGGGTCGCACATGGTCAGCGAATGTGAACGGAAAGCGGTTCCGGCCGGATTCCCGGCGGGCGCCTGGATCGCGCCCGGAGCGAGGCGACACTCCTTGCGATATCGCGGCGGCCCGGGACGGGACGGCTCCGCCGGAACGCGTTCCCGCACCGCGTGCGAGAGCTCCCATGAAAAGGTGATCGCCATGTCTGCCGCGTCACGGGAGAAATCCAGCTGGTCGCAAATCAATTGATACTTTCCCTTCACCCCCGCCACGCTTCGAGTCCAGTCGGCGCCGTTATACCGGTGCACCTTACCGGTCAGAAACACCCAGTCGCCGCAGACGCCGGCATTGCAGAGCTCGGCACTGCGGCAGAGCCGGGCGGAAACCATCCCGTTCGAGGAGATGAATACCTGATTGCGATACCCGGCCAGCAGTTTGAATCCGTCCAGCTTCTGCCCCAGCAGCGCCAGACAGTGGTAGGGGTTCCGGCCGTCGTCAAAATAACCGTCCACCGCCAGAAGGTCCCCCGAACCGTCGCCCGCGGAACGGAAGGCGGCATAGCGGAAGGCGTGTTCCCGCGGTTCGTATTCTCCGGTCCACCCGCTCCGGAGTTCCGCCGCCGCCGGGCGGTCGATCATCCAGCATCCGTGGCGCAATGCCGCCGTCCCGGCCTCAGGGCCCGGCGGGAACCCCTGGCCCAGAACCAGCTCCTCCGCGTCCGGGGTTCTGCCGCTGAGCGCCTGCAGCGTCAGCATCCGTCCGTCCCCGCTGAGCCGGTACATCTTGCCGTAGAGACTGTCGGCGGTGTAACGGGTGATCCAGTCTCCGGGTTCCCCGGTGGCGTACATTTCATACCGGTCCACCAGCTGCCGGAGCACTCCGGGTTTGAGCCGCCGGTGCTTCCCCGAGAGGATCAGGTAGTCCAGAATCGGATGCAGCGTCGTACCGAACCAGAAATGATTGCCCAGTTCCCCCATGATCCAGGGGTCCTGCTCGAACAACGCGGCATATCCGTTGTCCACCACCCGGAACGCCGTGCGGTAATCATCATCCGGGTAATATTTGTTGAAATATCTGGCCAGATTGTACAGGCAGTTGAGAATCCACAGCTGATGACGGCTGCCGACATACGGCATCCGGCGCTGCCGGCATCGTTCGAACACGCCGAATCCGGCGGCCGGATCGTTGCGGAAATACAGATACTGCCGGAACAGTTCGCCGATGATTTTCCGGCGGTCCTCCATGGTGAATACCGGATTCTCCTCAATAAGGTCCCAGTACAGAATCTGCAGATGGGCGCCGTAATGGTACGGCGCGGCCAGCGGTTCCGATTTGTTCTCAATGAGTTCGCCGCCGCGTTCGAGGTACGCCCGGTCTTCCGGAGTTCTGGGAAACGCGTATCGTTTCAGCATTTCGGCATAGCGGGGATCACCGGTATGATAAAAGAGCGCCATCAGGCGGGTCAGGATGTTCCAGCCGAAATAGCCCTGATTGCCGTACCCCGCGCACGCCTCCTGGAAACGGACGTCATACGGATCCTCCGGTATCCGGTATGCCGGAGACAACCGGATGTCGGCCAGATGCGGCAGGACCAGTTCGCCCGGACGGCCCTCCTCCTCGATCCGGCGGATCAGCCGGGCCGCCGCCGCGGCAATGCCCGGCTCGTCGCTGCCGCCGGCGGCAATGACGTTGACCCCGTCTCCCAGGGGGTTGTGAATGCTCCGCAGTTCGTACCCGCCCGGTCCCGGCAGCCGGTCGTCGATCAGCAGATAAAACCCATCATACAACTGCGCGGCCAGCCGGTTGGTCCGGGGATTGCCGATCAGCACCACCTGAGCGCCGGCCGTCCAGCGGTAGTCCCGATCGGAAATTACCGGCAGCGCAACGCCGGTCTTCCGCCGGACCGCTTCGGCGACCTGCCGGGCCGTTTCCTCATGTCGGGAAGCGGCAACGATGACGGCGGTGCTTTGGCCGGAGACGACCAGAGGAGTGGTTTCATGAAAATCGCGAACCGCGGCGGGGGGATTCGGCGGCGCGTCTTCCCGGACGGAGACGGTCTTGATTTCCACCACCGGT
>CASFXO010000237.1 GCA_949298665.1 uncultured Lentisphaeria bacterium | reverse complement strand
TACCGCATGAAGAAGACCTTGCTGTGACTATTGCTCATGTCGGTCATCAGTAGATAGAACTTCTGCAATATAGATTCATTACATCCAAGCTGTTTCGCTTTATCGGACATGAGGGGATGGCCCTGGTACAGGT
The DNA here is from genome assembly GCA_949298665.1 of uncultured Lentisphaeria bacterium. Taxonomy (GTDB): domain Bacteria; phylum Verrucomicrobiota; class Lentisphaeria; order Victivallales; family Victivallaceae; genus CALXOD01. Next base: position 6,323 of record CASFXO010000237.1, on the reverse strand, counting down.
CTTCGTAGGTGATTCTTTAGTTTCTTATTACTGTCTTTCTCTTGCTTTCTGCTTATTCTGTTTTTCTTTCTGCAGGAAAAAGCCCCATGGAGATGTATGAAGCCCTCACAATGGGGCTTATATAGGTACTACCAATTTACCTGTTTTTGATAACGTGAAACATGCCTGCTGGCGCGGGGACTTTTGATGCGTGATCTCCTGCACAGCGCAGTTGGTACTTTGACCGGATTATTCCCCCGCATAAGATGACGGAGATAAATAAATGATATGTGCAAGCATAATTTCACGCAGAACAGCGGAATCTCAGAGCGCGGGAGGGGGCAAACTCACAACGAAACAGAATCATCTCATTCAACGGCTTCGCTGATTTTCATCCTGTTTATGCAGGGAGTTGGATATTTGAGAAGTAAGTTTTTATCGGGTTGTGCTGGTCTGGGTTCAAGGCCTGTTTTATGCAATTTCAAAGTTCAACTTGGAATCCGCATAGAGCACAAAAGATTGAGGTCTGAAAAGGAAATAAAAAATGTGGCAAAAATGTGGCAATTTCTGCAATGAATACAGCAAAAATCAGCTTGATTCAGGATGAGGCAGAGAAGTTGGTTTTGTGTTGCTTCTTGCTTGAAATTAGGGAGTTAAAATGGTAGCCCGGGCGGGAATCGAACCCACGGCCAACTGCTTAGAAGGCAGCTGCTCTATCCTCTGAGCTACCGGGCCGACGGCTGCCGTAAAAACATAATATGCCGCTGTTTCTTCTTTTTTCAAGCGGAGAGACGCTATTTCAGGCACTTCAACAGGCTTTCCGCCGCCGGGAGTGTGCCGCTTTCCGGGAGACTCGTCGGCAGAAAACCGCCTCCGGGTATTTCAGTACGATAGCTGTCCCGCCAATTCGGCAGACCGCGAAAGGCCAGATCATATTCCAGAAGCCCCGTTCCGTATTCCCGGCGCAGACGCCGCAAGCCGGCTTCAAATTCCGCGTCCGTCGCCGCATCCGCCGTATCGCAGGAAGGCAGCGGCGTCGCCAGATACAATTCCCGCAGCGATGGGGAGAGTCGCAGTTTTTCCAGCAACAGTGCCAGCAGCCGCAGATTTTCCCACTGCGCCAGCGACCGGTTCCGGCTGCGCGGCGGCGGCACCACGATGACCGTATCCGCCGGGCTGCCGCCCAGACGGGGCAGCAGCTGCGGCAGGGTATCCAGCAGACGGTTCCCGGAGGCGGAGCCGGTTTCGACCCACGCATGAAACTCCAGTTCCCAGCCCCGCTGCCGGCAGAGTTCCGCCAGATGACGGCTGAAACGATTCCGCCCGCTGCCGAAATCCTCCGCGATTACCAGCAGTTTGGAGGGGGCATGCAGTTTCCGGTCAATCGTCTTCGGCAATTCCCAGGCCCGCAGCTGATGCAGACCGGGACGCCGCAGCACCGGAACGATCCGTTCACCGCGGCTCCCCCGCAAACCTTCCGGCGTGGCCGACAGATCGGCGGGGAGGGCGGATACCGGCAGAAACCGGATGATCTCCCGGGTGAAAACAAAATCCGGAAGCGCCAGTTCGTATTCCACCGTCAGGCCGTCAACCAGTTCCGCGCCGGGCAGAGGATGATGGATTTTCCGCGTGATGTCGGGGGCGAACCGATCCAGATGCGGCTCCGGTTTGGCGGCCAGCCGGAAATACCCTTCCTCTTCCGGGAACAGTTCCTGCGCATGATCCGGCCGTTGCCGCAGCCGGACCTGAAGCGGCAATGGCAGGCCGGAACGCAGCTCCATGTCCATGCCGGCGGTTTCGTCATCGTAGAGGGTCAGCGGCAGCCAGAGTTTCAGAGACACGGCGGGGTCCAGCGAAACCTGTTCGTACGGCATGCGCTGGAAACGCATGTCCTGGGAACTGGAAATGCCGCTTTCCTGCACCTGATGATCGTACAGGGCCGGGGTGCGCAGAACCGGCAGCGGCAGCCAGTCCGTATCGTGCGGAATCAGCTTCAGATTGCTTTCGCCCTCATGCGGAAGGATTAATGCGGGGAGCTGATTGCCCGGCAGTCTTTCCCCGTTGAGCAGCCAGTCGAAGGCGAGTCCGGCTGGTTTCAGCACCTGATAGGATTCCAGGTCGCGACGTTCGAGTTTTCCGGGATGCAGCAGGTAGCGGTCGTTGCGCATGACCAGCGGATATTCGCCGCCATCGCGCCGCCGGCTCGCCAGCAGTCGGGCGGGATAGCCCGGAGCGAAATCGTCGTCGATCAGCGGCTGGAATTCGGATTCGCCGGGTTTTTTCCAGGAGGCGGAAACGGTGCTGGTAACCCGGCTTTTGTGGTAATAGAGTTCAAACGGGTGAAGTCCGCGGGACAGTTGTATCCGGCAATGTACCGGTTTCACCTCTGAGGGGGCGGCGACACCGAAACGGCTCAGAACGGTTTTCCCATCCAGTCGGAGCAGGGAAAGCGAGTTGCAGACCACGGAAAATTCATATTCTCCGTTCCGGGTAACCAGCAGGTTTCCGGTGTAACGGATGGCGAAATTGCCGTCGGAATCGAACGGACGCTTCGGCAGATTGATTTCCCGGGCGAGGCCGTCGCCGCGCAACTGATGACGGGGATTGTTGAATACATCGAGAATTTCCCGTTCCGGGGCGCCGACGGAGTCCTTTTCGGCTTTGTCCAGATCCTGGCGCCAGCGTTTGCGGATGTTCAGGGTATTGCGGAGGGTGGCGATCCGGCGGCTGTACAGATATTGCCGGTGGAGCGGAAAAAACCAGATCGGCTGCTGATAACCGGGACGGTAGCGCCAGCGCGGTCGGACGGCTTTGGTTTTCTGCTGGAGCATACGCATTTTCATGTTTTTTTCGTTCAGGTAATAGTTGCGTGGACGCCAGTTTTCTCCGGGATAACGGCAGAACAGGGTCGGGCCGGTCAGGGTTTCCCGGAACAGGCGCTCGAGACTGAGGGCGTTGCTGTCCCACTGCCGTGTGTAACGCGTCTGATATTGGTTTCGACGGTTGGTCAGCCATACCTCCTCGGACGGCGCCAGGTTGCGGGCGTTGACGATGCGGATGCGCAGTCGTTCCGGGTCCGGCGGCGGGCCTGCCGCCGGTGGGGGAGGGGGCGGACAATGTCCATAATAAAGAAACAGAGAATCCGCCGTTTCCGGTGGAATCAGCAGAATGCCGTTGCCCCCGGACAGATAGCCGGCGATTTTTTTCCCTGCTTCATCGTCGATTTCCACACCGGTTCCGGGCAGCACCGGCAGCAGCAGCCGCCGGAGATCCACCATCGAGAAAACGCCGGGCAAATCCCGCTGGATTTCCAACCGGTACGGCGCATCCGGGCGGTGCCAGGGGGCGATCGGGGCGGAGGTCGGTCGTGCTTCCGGCCGCCAGATGGTGACGGAATCCGGCGTGCGCGCGAAAACCTGCGGCAATGTCAGAAAACTGATGCTGAAGAACAGCAGTGAGATTTTCATCGGTCAGGACTCCGTTTTTTCCAGTTTGAATGCGACATCCAGCCGGAAGGGCGGCAACGGCAGCCACATGGGACCGCCCTTGTGGCGCAGCGGAAGCCGGATCCGTTCCGTTCCGGTGAGGGGATCGAAGAAGCGCAGCTGATAGTCGCCCGGTTCCAGCGGGGTGTCGAGATACAGCGCCAGCCGCGGCGCTTCGGGATATTCTTCCGGCGTTTCCGGATAGATGAATATCGGCTGCCGGCAGAACGTCCAGCCGTAGACATGGCTCCGGTCGCCGACGGCCAGCGCCTCGTACCGGGTTTCCGGCATCGGCGGCAGCAGCTGCGGGGCGAATCGTCCGCCGAAACGGAATTGCGAAGGGATGTCCGGCGCTTCGGCGGGAATGCCGGGGATCGGCGGGTGCAGCGGCAGAAACGGATGCCACCGCAAACAGGCCGGTTCCATCGGCTGCATCCCGGCGGGGCGCAGGTCGAGGCCGCGGATGAATTCGGAAAATCCCCGGTAATGCTGATAGTGGTTGAAGATATGGACGAAATCGTGCCACCAGAGGAAGGGCGTCCCGGCCTGGCGTTTGAAGAAGGAACTCCACAATCCGCCATGTACATCGGCCAGGATCTTGCCGTTGTCGCCGCCGAGGGATGCCCCGCCGTATTCGGTGATCAGCACCGGTTTGGGGAAGCGCATATTGGCTTCCTGCAGTCGCATCTGATCGACGATGTGAACGCTCATGGAGCGGTAGGCGTCTCCGGCCCAGTGAGTGTGTTCCGGGATTTCAAAGATGTCGCGATACATGAGATTGCGGCGCCAGTCGCTGCAGACGTGCGTGGTGATCGGGTGGTTCGCCTGGCTCCAGCGGCGGTATTCGGCGGCGGTCTCCGCGTGCCAGCGGGCGGCGGAGCCGTCGGCGTAACGGTCGCGGAAACCGGAGACAAGGTCGACTTCGCTCCACAATTCGACCGCCATGATGCGGGGATCCGCTCCCCAGCGGGCGGCGATGTAGCGGTTGCGCTGGGAGTTGTATTTTTTGACCCGCGGATCGGTGAAGAAGGTGCCTGCGTCTTCCAGGAAACCGCCGTTGGCGGCGGCGAAGACGCCCTGTGAGTTGAAGGGATTGTCGTTCCATTCCTGGTCGGAATCCATGGAGGTCTTGCCGTGGTTGTCGAGGACCAGATTGAGCCGGATGCCGTACCTGCCCGCCTGCCGGAGGAGGTGATCGAGCCGCCAGGCGTTGGCGAGATTGTAGCGGCCGAGACCGTGATAGAACTGCCGGGCGGAATCCCATTCGATGGCGCAGGTCCAGGAGGCCATCCAGACTTCGACAGCGGTGATGCCGTTTTCGCCGCAGCGTTCGAAGTATTCATCGTAATCGTAGGTGCCGCGATCCGGGAGATGGCCGAAGCGGAAACGGTATTCGCTGCGCAGATCGATATTGGTGTGGATGTTCAACCCGACGGGGTAGAAAAACTCCCCGTTGCTGAACTGAAAGTAGGAGGGATTGCGGCGGGAGACTTCGACGAATCCCTTTTCCCGGCTGTCATGAATCCGGACCGGGCGCCACGGCGTGACCAGTTCCGCGGTGCGGTCCGGCGTCTTGTCGCGGACCACCAGGCGGAGTTCGTATTCTCCCGGCGCGGCGGGGGTGAAACGGAAGGCCCAGTAAGGTTCTCCCACCGGTTCGACGATTTCCGTTACATGACGCAGTTCGCGCCGGAAATCGCGGGTGTAAAAGGCCGGGTAACGGCGGATTTCCGGATCGCCTTTCCGGCGGTATTCGAAATCCACTTCGATCTCATCCGGGTCAAAGGGATTGAAATATTCCCGGGTGAGCCGGAACCGGCTCTCCATCTGAACGAATTTCGCCCCTTCCGCGGGGAGTTTCCAGTCCCGCACCGCCAGTGGAGCATGGCGCCGCTGCCCCTCCCGGCTCAGGTTGCGGCATTCCAGCACATATTCACCCGGCGTCCCGCCGTACAGAGAAACGCCCGCCGCAAAAATGCCGACGGCGTAATCCGCGCTCCAGGCCGCCGCATGTCCGACCGGCAGCCAGTGGCGGCCGGGTTCGTCGAGCCGGACCGCGCAGGTTACCGGAACGCCGGGCGTAAATTCGAATTCCTGTTCGCTGCGGAACCAGTACCCGTCCTTGTCTTTGACGAAAAGCGTTCCCCGCACCGCTCCCGGACCGGAGCGCAGGAGGAGTTCCATGCGCAGTTCACCGGCATCGAAGGCGGTACGGTCCGGGCGGAAGGTTTCCCGCCGTTCCTCCCGGTAAAGCTGTATCGAACCGGGCAGCCGGAACGCGGCGGAAACCATGCCGTCCTCTCCGGCGGGCACCGGACGGCGACCGTTTTCCCCGGTGTCGAGCAGCCAGCCGGGATCGGCGGCGGCGGCGACAGCGGCGGCGAGCAGGAACAGGAAAAGGAATCGGTATATCATCATGCTTCTTTCTGAAATTGTAACGGGGATAACGGCAACGGCGGTGGATTTATTTTCCCGATGTTGTCTGATTTTGAAAAAAAGACTGAAAAATATTGGATGTTGGAAAATAATCCTGTAATTCCGGCGTTTTTCCGGGCAAACCTCTCCCGATTCATGCAAAACATGCGGGATATAGCCGAAATTGAAAAAGGACCATGAAAGAGATTCGTTTTGACGGCGCCGATACTTTGACTGCGGCGTTTGTCGCCCGGCACGGCGAATCCTGTGCCTTCCGGGTGTTTTCCCGGCGGCAGACGGTGTTTTATGTATTTCTTGCCCTCGGCTGGCTGCTGCTGCTCAAATACCGCTGGGATGTGTTTGTGCTGCTGACTACGGCGATTTTTGCCTTCTGGTATTTCTGTGCGGCGTTTTTCCGCTGCGGCGCGGCCGTTTGCGCACTGC
>CASFXO010000236.1 GCA_949298665.1 uncultured Lentisphaeria bacterium | reverse complement strand
AGCATTTTCCATTTCGGGACCCATACCGTGGCGGAGGCGAAACGGTATCTGGCCGAACGCGGGATCCCGGTACGGCGGCCGTTCCGCCCCCGTTCGGAAAACACCGGAACCTGAAGAGTCACTCTTATATCATATACGGAGATCAAGATCATGGATGAACTGACGGAAAAAGCTCTGGCATATCATCGCCAGTCCCCTCCCGGAAAAATCGGCGTCGTCGCCACCAAACCCTGCCGCACCGGCGAAGACCTGTCGCTGGCCTACACGCCCGGCGTCGCCAAACCCTGTCTGGAAATCAAGAAACAGCCGGAAGCCGTCTGGGATTACACCATGCGCGGCAACTTCGTCGCCGTCGTGAGCGACGGCACCGCGGTCCTCGGTCTCGGCAACATCGGGCCCGAAGCAGGATTGCCGGTCATGGAAGGCAAATCCGTGCTGTTCAAACACTTCGCCGACATCGACGCCGTCGGCATCTGCCTCGGCAAGGTATTCAACGAACAGGGCCGTACCGATCCGGCCCGGATCATTGAAACGGTCGAACGGCTGGAACCGACCTTCGGCGGCATCAATCTCGAAGACATCGGCGCCCCCGCCTGCTTTGAAGTGGAGCAGACGCTGAAGCAGCGCATGCGCATTCCCGTTTTCCACGACGACCAGCACGGCACGGCGATCATCTCCCTGGCCGCCATCCTCAACGCCCTGGAAATCGTCGGCAAGAAAATCGAGGACTGCCGCTTCGTCGTCAACGGTGCCGGCGCCGCCGGCATCTCCTGCAGTGAATTCTATATCTCCGCCGGTGCCCGCCGCGAAAACTTCCTCATGTGCGATTCCCGCGGCGTCATTCATACCGGCCGCACCGATCTCAATGAGCAGAAACGCCGGTTCGCCGTCGACACCCCGGCACGCACGCTGGCGGACGCCATGCGCGGCGCGGACATCTTTCTCGGTTTTTCGGCTCCGGGCTGCGTGACCGGGGAAATGGTGAAAACCATGGCGCCCGGCGCCATCCTGTTCGCCATGGCCAATCCCGTTCCGGAAATCTTCCCGGACGAGGCGCTCGCCGCCGGTGCCGCGGTCGTCGGCACCGGACGAAGCGATTTCCCGAACCAGATCAACAATGTACTCGGGTTTCCCGGCATTTTCCGCGGCGCGCTCGACGTGCGCGCCACCGACATCAATGAGGCCATGAAGCTCGCCGCCGCCCATGCCCTTTCCGATCTCGCCCGGGAAGCCGTGCCGGAGAACGTCCGCCGCCAGCTGGCCGAGGCTTACCCGGCCGACGCCGCCGCAGGCATGTTCAGCGGACCCGCCGGCCTCCGACCCGACTGCGTCATCCCCAAGCCCTTCGACATCCGGGTCGTACCCCGGGTAGCCCGCCAGGTGGCCGAGGCCGCCATGCGGACCGGCGTGGCCCGCATCCGGATCGACGACCTCGACGCCTACGAACGCGCCGTCGCCGAACGCATCCGCCGGGCCGGCAAGGCATGACGGTTTTTCGAAAAATAAAACCGGTTTATATTTGACAAGATGCGATTCCGGTCCTATGTTAGTGAAAGGAGCGGGCGCCGGTGATGGTTTGCCCGTCGTCGTCATGATAGAGGTTGTTCAAGGAAAGAGCAGAAACCATGAGTACTTTGAAAATCGGCATCGTCGGACTCGACACTTCGCACGCGCCGGCCTTCGCCCGGCTGCTGAATGACGCAAAGAATGAATTTCACGTTCCGGGCTGTCAGGTGGTGAAAGCCTTTCCCGGCGGCAGCAAGGCTTTCTCCATGAGCATGTCGCGCGTCGGGCAGTTCACGGAGGAACTGCGGTCGCTCGGCGTGGAAATCGTCGATTCCATCGAAGCGCTGGCCGGACTGGACGCCTATTTTCTGGAAAGCGTGGACGGCAACCAGCACCTGGAACAGTTCAAGATCCTCGCGGAATTCGGCAAACCGGTCTTCATCGACAAGCCGCTGGCCTGCAACTATGACGACGCCCGCGCCATCGTTGACTACGCCCGCGAAAAACAGCTGCCGATCATGACCGCGTCCGCCATCCGTTACGCCAACGGCATCGAAGGCGCGCTGCCTGAAGGCGCCAAAGTGTACGCCGCGGACGCGTTCGGGCCGATGGAATTCTTCCCGGACTACCGGGATTACTTCTGGTACGGCATCCATTCCGCGGAACTGCTGTTCTCGTTCATGGGCAGCGGCTGCGAATCCGTCCAGACCTTCAGCACGCCCGTCGTCGACGCGGTCGTCGGCCTGTGGCAGGACGGGCGCATCGGAAAATTGAGCGGGAACCGGGTCAAAGCCCTCAATTTCGGCTGCACCCTGACCACCGACAAGGGCCACATCGCCGCACTCGTCGCCACCGACGTGCCCTTCTATGCCAAACTGATGCGCAAGGTGGTCCCCTTCTTCCAGAGCAGCGTCCCCGCCATTCCGATCGAGGAAAGTTTGCAGATCATCGCCTTCCTCGAAGCCGTCAGCCGCAGTCGCGCCGCCGGCGGCAAGCCCATCCGCATCGCCGACCTCTGACGTTTTTGAAAACGACCGGTTCCGCGGCGGGAACCGGATTTGCGGCATGAGTCAGACACCCGTTTCCGACCGGGATTTTCCGGTTGCGAAGCGGGTGTTTTTTTTCGCCGATGTCCGGTCAGGGCCGGGTGGGAGCACCGCGCAGAGCACGGAAATCCAGCGGTCGGAAAGCTTTCCGACGGCGGTCCCGTTCCTCCGTCCGGACCGCCAGATATTTCCAGCGGGAAAATGCGAAGTCGTGCGGCAGAAAATTTTCCAGCCAGGTATATTTGAGCTGATAGGTCAGCGGAATCCCTTCATAAATCCACGGCACCAGCGGAATCAGATGCCGGACCATCGCCTGATAGAGTTCGGTGCGTTCCGGAGAATCGGGCATCCGGCGCGCCCGCTCATACATCCGGTCGAATTCCGGATCGGCGAACGCGGCGCGGTTGCACCCCCCCGCGTTACGGCTGTAAAACAGCTGCAGAAAATTTTCCGCGTCCGGATAATCCCCCACCCAGGAGTAATGGAACAGCTGGGTTTTGCCCTGCCGCAGTTTTTCAATGAACCGCGGCGTGCTGTTCAGCACGGAGCGCACCCGGATCCCGAGCCGGGCCAGGTCGGCAGCCATCAGCTCTCCCAGCTGCCGCTGGGCAGACGTATTGTTCCCCTGATCGAATGTCAGTTCCAGCGGTTCGCCGGTCCGGGGATCGATGCCGTCGGGATAGCCGGCCTCCGCCAGCAGCTGCCGCGCACGCTCCAGGTCATTCCCGAGATAAGGGTTTTTCAATGTGGGATCATATCCGGCCACCGACGCCGGCAGCGGCCCCGCCGAAGGAATCAGCA
>CASFXO010000235.1 GCA_949298665.1 uncultured Lentisphaeria bacterium | reverse complement strand
CCGCCTTCTTGGCCAGCGGCACGCCGATGGCCTTGCTGACGAACGGCACCGTGCGGGAGGCGCGCGGATTGACCTCCAGAATGTACACGTCGTCGCCCTTGACCGCGAACTGGATGTTCATCAGCCCCCTGACGTGCAGTTCCCGGGCCAGATCCAGCGCATGCTGCCGGACCCGCTCCAGCACGGATTCGCTCAGCGTCCGCGGGGGGATCGAACAGGCCGAGTCGCCGGAATGAATCCCTGCCGGCTCCACATGTTCCATGATCGCGCCGACCACCGTGTGCGTTCCGTCGGAAACGCAATCCACATCCAGCTCGGTGGCGTCCTCCAGAAAACGGTCGATCAGAATCGGTTTCCCCTCCGCGACGGCGGCCGCCTCTTCGACGAACCGCCGCAGATACTTGTCCTTGTAGACGATCACCATCGCCCGGCCGCCCAGCACGAAGGAGGGCCGTACCAGTACCGGATAGCCGATTCTGCCGGCGATTTCCAGCGCCTCGTCGACGTGATGCGCAATCCCGCTCGGCGGCTGCAGAATGCCGAGGCGCGATGCCAGCTTCTGAAAGAAATCCCGGTCCTCGGCCGCATCGATGTCGTCCGGACTGGTGCCGATGACGTTGGCCCCGGCGGCTTGCAACGACTGGGCCAGATTGAGCGGCGTCTGCCCGCCGAACTGGACGATCACACCGGAACAGGATTCCCGCTCGTAAATGTTCATGATGTCTTCCAGCGTCAGCGGTTCGAAGTACAGCTTGTCGCTGGTGTCGTAGTCGGTGGAAACCGTTTCGGGATTGCTGTTGACCATGATGGTTTCGAACCCGGCTTCGCGCAGGGCGAAGGCGGCGTGCACGCAGCAGTAGTCGAATTCGATCCCCTGCCCGATCCGGTTGGGGCCGCCGCCGAGAATCATGATCGACCGGCGTCCGCCCGAATCCCGGACCGGTTCGTCGTATTCGCCGTAGGTGGAGTAATAATACGGCGTCGGCGCGGTGAATTCCCCGGCGCAGGTGTCCACCGTGCCGTACACCGGAACGATGCCGTACTCCCGGCGGCGCTGCCGGACCGTCCCTTCATCGGTGCCGGTCAGGAACGCGATCTGACGGTCGCTGTAGCCCAGCTCCTTGGCGCGCAGCAGCGTGGCCGGTTCCAGGGTGATTTCCTTTTCAAAGGCCGCCAGTTCCGCCATGTGCCGCAGAAAATAAGGATCGATGCCGGTCCATTCGTGCAATTCCGCCACGCTGCGGCCGCGCCGGAAGGCCTCGTGAATGACGAAGATGCGTTCGGAATTCGGGCGGCGCAGCTCAGCGATCATGTCCTCGTCGCTCAGTGCCCGCTGCCGGGCGTCGCGGCCGTCGGCGCCGAATCCGGCCCGGCCGGTTTCCAGCGAACGCAATGCCTTCTGCAGCGACTGTTTGAAATTGCGCCCGATCGCCATGGCTTCGCCGACGGATTTCATCTGGGTGCCGAGGGTGGAATCCGCGGCGGGGAACTTTTCGAAGGTGAACCGCGGGACCTTGGTCACCACGTAATCCAGCGCCGGTTCGAAACAGGCGGGGGTTTCGCGGGTGATGTCGTTGCGGATTTCATCGAGCGTGTAGCCCACCGCCAGCAGCGCGGCGATCTTGGCGATGGGGAAGCCGGTGGCCTTGCTCGCCAGCGCACTGGAGCGGGAGACGCGCGGATTCATTTCGATCACGTACTGCCGACCGTCGCGGGGG
>CASFXO010000234.1 GCA_949298665.1 uncultured Lentisphaeria bacterium | reverse complement strand
AGGCCGCGACGGCCGGACATTCGCGCCGCTGTTTTCCGGCGGCGGCACGATTCCCTGCCGGAAAATTCCGCGAAAAAGCCTGCGCTCATTCTGGAAAAAACGCGTTTCCGGCATTATACTACGTTATCTGCGGAAAAAATCAGGAAGATTTTTTCCGGACGAGGAGGATGGATGGAAAAATGAATGAATATTTCAAGGCGGTCAAGATTTCCGACTCCGTGTACTGGGTCGGCGCCATCGACTGGAACGTGCGGAGTTTTCACGGTTACCGGACGGAACGCGGAACCACATACAACGCGTTTCTGGTGCTGGATGAAAAGGTGACGCTGATCGATACGGTCAAGGCGCCGTTCGTCGGCGAACTGCTGGCGCGGATCCGTTCGGTCATCGACCCGAAAAAGATCGATTACATCGTCTCCAATCATGCGGAAATGGACCATTCCGGCGCATTGCCCGAAGTGATCGCCGCGGTTGAACCGGAAAAGGTATTCGCCTCCGCCCTCGGTCAGAAGAATCTGAAGGCGCATTTCGGCGAAGACCTCGATATTACCGTGGTGAAGACCGGCGACACCTTGTCGCTGGGGCGTCGCCGGCTGCATTTCATCGAAACGCGGATGCTGCACTGGCCGGACAGCATGGTGAGCTATCTGGACGGGGAAAAGATTCTGTTTTCGCAGGATGCGTTCGGCATGCATCTGGCCGGGAGCGCATTGTATGCGGACGAATATCCGGATTACGTGCTGGAGCATGAGGCGAAGAAATATTTTGCGAACATTCTGCTGCATCTGTCGCCGAAGATTCTTGAGTTGCTGGACGCGCTGCCCACCTTCAATCTGGACATCGCCATGATCGCGCCGGACCACGGCCCGCTGTGGCGCAAGGACATCGGCCGGATCATCCAGCTGTATCGGGAATGCGCGGAACAGAAATGGAAGGACCGGGCGCTGGTGGTGTATTCCACCATGTGGAAGTCGACGGAAAAACTGGCTCGCGCCGTTGCCGACGGCATTACCGGGACCGGAATCCGGACCGAGGTCATGTCGCTGGAAGTATTCGAGCGCAGCGCGGTGATCACCGCGATTCTGGATGCCGGAATCGTGGCGGTCGGCACGCCGACGATGAACAATCAGATGTATCCTGCGGTAGCGGATATTCTGACCTATTCGCGGGGATTGCGTCCGAAAAATCACCTTGGTGCCGCTTTCGGTTCCTACGGCTGGAGCGGGGAGGGGGCGAAAGGGGTGCAGGCGGAACTGGCGGCGCAGGGGTTTGAACTGCCGTTCGAACCGTTCAGCGTCAAATACGTGCCGACGGAAAAGGATCTGGCCGCCGCGTATGAACTGGGCGCCGGCCTGGGCCGGAAGCTGCTGGAAAAACTGGGACGGTAGAAACCGAAGTACCGCTGCCGTGTCACCCGTCATGCGCGGGACGGCGCGACGGCGGCAATCAAAGAAACGAGAGGTTGATCATGAAGAAGTATGTGTGCAATGTGTGCGGGTATGTGTACGATCCGGCGAAGGGCGATCCGGATTCCGGCGTTCAACCGGGCACCGCGTTTGAAGATCTGCCGGCGGACTGGGTTTGTCCGGAATGCGGCGTGGGCAAGGACGATTTTTCGCCGGAAGATTGATTTTGCGTTGCGCGGACCGGTTTCCCGGAGTTTCGGGAAGCCGGTTTTTGCGTATTTCATGAAGATACGGAGAAAGAGCGCGGAAAGATGCGAGGAGCCATTGTATTGACCGGTCTGCTGCTGACGGGGTGGTTGCTGGCGGGAACCGGATGCAGCCTGTACGACGGATTCGCCTGGGTGGAGGCGGACCGGAATCTGGAAAATTCCCGTGCGTTGCGTCTTGGTATGACCAAGGACGAAGTCATTGCGATCATGGGGATGCCGCAGCAGAACGAGGTTTACACGAAACCGGATGTGTGGTTTTACTATGTGAAGCCGGTCTGGGTGGACGGACTGGTAACGGAAGATGAATGCATGCCGCTGGTGTTTCAGGACGGCAAGCTGATCGGCTGGGGCAATGAATATTACGCCCGGCGCCGTTTGACGACTTTTGACGGCGACCGGGAATAAGGGGCGATTATGCGCTTGTTCCGGAACCGGGGACTGGTTTTCAAGCAGAGCATTCTGATTTTGTGTGGAATGGTGCTGCTGCTCGGCGGGATTTTCGGGATTCTCTCCTTTCGTACCGGACAGTTGATGTCGGACTGGATCGGCCGGGCGGCCGCCGATGCGGTCCGCAACGCGGCGCATCAGCTGGGCCGGACCTTTCTGGTGGCGGAGCAGGCGGTGGAAGATCTGGCCGGAACGCTGGAAATCATCCCCCTTTCGGACGAAGAGGAACGTCTGCTGCTGGAGCGGATGCTGCTGGATTTGCGGCGGAATTGCCCGGCCTGTTACGGCGGAGCGATCGCGCATGCGCCGGAGAAGGGGGGCCGGGATCCTTTTCCCCGCGACATGAAATACGCCTGCTTTTCGAACGGAAAACTGCAATATTCCGTATTGGGAGGCAGCGCTTATCCCTATTGGGAGATGGACTGGTTCCGCCAGGCGCGTGAAGCGGAGACTCCGGTCTGGAGCGAACCGTATTTCGATCAGGGGGGCGGGAATGTTTCCATGACGACCTGTTCCCGGCCGTATTTCCGGATGCGCAACGGGCGACGTGAATTCGCGGGGGTGGTGACGCTGGATCTGGCGCTGCGCGATTTGCCGGAAGTGGTGGATCGGACGCGGGTTTATGATCGGGGATATGCGTTTCTGGTCTCGGGGGCGGGGCGGTTCATTTCGCATCCGAAATCGGACATGCTGTTTCAAGGCTCGCTCTTTTCCGTGGCGGACCGGATCGGTTCGGCGGAATTGCGGCGTATTGCCCGGGAGATGATTGCCGGACGGGAGGGACATGGCAGTTATGTTCATGATCCTGTTTATGAGGACGAGGTGCAGATTTATTATGCGCCGATTCATTCGACGGGGTGGAGCATCGGAATGGTGTTTTCCCGGGAACAGCTGTTTGCCGCCCGCCGCAGAATGGAATATGTGCTGGCCGGGGCGGCGGGCACGGGAATTGTCCTGCTGCTGTTGCTGGTGGTGGCGGTGTCCGGGCGGATGATTCGTCCGCTGCGGGCGTTGAATCGGGCGGCGGGAGAGATCGGTCAGGGGAATTTCCGGGGAACGCTGCCGGAATGCCGTTCCGGTGATGAAGTCGGTGCGTTGACCGCCTCTTTCGGGCGGATGCAGCGGCAGTTGATTCTTTACACCGATGAGTTGCAGCGGACGGCGGCGGCGCGGCAGCGGCTGGAAAGCGAACTGGCGATCGCCCGCGAAATTCAGCATGGAATGCTGCCGGAACTTTCTCCGGAATGGAGTGCCGGTGGCGTGTTCCGGGTGGCGGCGGTGCTGCTGCCGGCACGGGAGGTAGGGGGGGATTTGTATGATTGTTTTCTGCTGGATGAACGGCATTTGTGCATCATGGTCGGGGATGTTTCCGGGAAAGGGGTTCCGGCGGCGCTGTTCATGTCGGTCGCCCAGACGCTGCAACGGGACGAAACGGCCCGGAGTCGGACGCCCGGCGAGTGTCTGACCCGGCTCAATGCCCGGTTGATGGCCCGGAACGAATCGATGATGTTCGTTACCTGTTTTCTGGCGGTCGTTGATCTGGAAACCGGGGAGGTCGCCTATACCAACGCCGGACACAATCCGCCGTATCGGCTGCCGGCCGCCGGTGGAG
>CASFXO010000233.1 GCA_949298665.1 uncultured Lentisphaeria bacterium | reverse complement strand
CGATCTGGAGCGTTGCTGGCGCTCCTTTGCTTCGCCGCGGAGATGGTATTACCAGGCGTCCACGGAGCTTTCACCCTATGGCGACCATTTTCCCTTCCTGGCCGCGGGGGTGCCGGCGATCTGGGTGGCGCGGGCCAACTGCACCGCCGGCAATTTCGTGCATCACCGGGTCGATGACGACCTGGAAAAGGTTTCGGCGAAAAAACTGGCGGAAGGAGTTCAGGTGGCTGCCGCGTTTCTGGCGGCGGTGGCGGAACAGCCCCGGCTGCCGTTCCGGGCGAAACTGGCGCCGGAACTGACCGCCGCCGCGACCGCCGGCTGGCGCGAGCTTTTCGGCGGCTGGCGCGGATTGCCCGCCATGCCTGAATCGCTTCTGGAGCCCGTTGTTCCGGAAGAAGACTGACCGTTCCGAAAGAGGTCCGGATGTCCGGAGGACAGAGTGGAGGTGGAGAATAACGGGCCGATGGCCTGGCATCCTCCCTGCCGGTCGTTTGCTCGGGAGTTTTCCGGGACCCGGTTTCTCGGGGCGTCAGGCCGGAGAAGCGCGAACGGATGTCGGAATGGTGGGGGCCTGATCTTTCGCTCCGGATTTCTGTGGCGGCGGAGAGAAAAGTTACGGAAAACGGACGTTTTTTTATGATTCCCTATTGACATCGGTGCGATTTTGAGATATAATAGAATAAAATCGAACCGGTTCGATAAAATCTGTTTTTTTAATGATATAACCTGTTGAAAAATAAAAAATCGAACCGATTTAATAAATGCGTTTGGTGATGACATACAGGAAAGGAGCGAAAGATGTGGCATGGTGGTTTTATCCTGATTGCGCGGCAGGCGGTCAACTCTGAGCATGAACACGGTTCCGACCTGGCATCTGTTGTATGGAAAGGACCGGAGGTCGAGCACACGCCGGATACGGTGTCCCGTTGTCACGGTTCCGGGACGCGGTCCGCCGGATTTACGCTGATCGAGCTGCTGGTGGTGATCGCGATCATCGCGATTCTGGCTTCTATGCTGCTGCCGGCTTTGAACCGAGCCCGCAGCAGTGCCATGGGGATCAAGTGCGTCGGCAATCTGAAGAACGTCAGCGTCTATGCCATGCTCTATCTGGGGGACCACGAACAGCAGTGGACCAACAACAATTCCGCCTCGTCCGCCTACACCGCCTCCGGCGCGAACTGGCCGGCGGCGCTGGGGTACGGGAAATATATTCCGACGTACAACACGTTGGACAATATCTTCGATCAGAGCATCTTCTGCCCGGTTCAGCAGCAGGTGCGCAAGGTGCGGACGCCGGCGAATGCGTATGGCGGCAGTTACACCAACTTTTCCGGACTGCCGTCCTTTTCCCTCAAGGCGGCGACGGTGGCGAAGGCCGGTTTCTCCCGGGTGTTTCTTCTGGCGGACACCGGATATCTGCCGAGCGACCCGGGGATGAACGGATTTTCCAGTACCAGAATGCATTACGTATCGGCCGGCGGCGCCAATCCCAATTCCTATTCCCGGGTTTTCCCGCTGCACAACCGTCGCGCCAATCTGCTGTTTCTGGACGGGCACGTCGGCTCGTTTTCGCCGCGGGAAATCGTCGCCGGAAATCTGGGGATTCCCACGGCTTCCGGTACGCAGACGGTGGTGACCGTTTTCAAAACGGACTTCACGTTTGCCACGGGCACGGTCGGCGATTGCACCATTGTAACCGGTGCGTTATATTGAAGTTGTTTCACTCGGAAAAGGTGTCTACATGAAACAAATTCTGCTGCTTTTCCTGCTTTCGCTGAACGCGGCCGCGGCATCTCTGCCGAGCGCCCGCGTGGCCCATCCGGTGCTCCGGCATCCGGAAGAACAGTTGAATCTGGATTCGATTCCGGGGAACACTGCGAAGCGGCTGGAGAAGGAATTCCGGCGCGCGGCGGCTCAGCCGCTCCCGGAACTCCTGGCTGAAGTCGCGGCCGCCGCCGACTCCATCCGCTACGTCAACCAGCGGGCCGGGCATTATGAGGATCTGGTCAATCTTTTCGCCTATGCCTGTCGCGACGGGGGGCAGGGGGATTATGCGGAACGGGCGCTGCGGATGATGGAGACCATTGCCCGGAAGACCGCCGGATGCCGGGAGTTTTCGCTTGAATTCACCAATTCCGGAAGAACCATTTCCCCGTGCGTGTACGCCTACGACCTCCTGTATCACTCTCCGACTTGGGCGGAACTGGCGCCCGACGCCCGGGAGGTGATCGAAAACTGGTTCGCCCGGACTTCGTATGTGTTGCTCCGGCGTCTGGCGGAGACGACGGAAATCCATAACATGATGCCGCATGCCGTTCAGAGCGGCAGCGGGACCGCGCTGGTGCTTCAGTCGCCGGAGTTGATCCGGGAATGGATGCGTTTCGCCGACCGGTTTCTTTCCCGGAACATGTTCATGGAGGATGGGATGTATTGCGATTTCTCCACCTCCTATCAGTTGCAGGTGACGAATCATCTTCGCTGGGCGCTGTACAATTTCGAACAGTTCCGCGATCCGTCCGGTTATGCGGAAATCACGGACGGCGTGAAACTGGACGGTACGCCCGGCTTTTTCCGCCGTCGCTGGCCGCTTTACGACCGGGCCATGGCGGTGATCGATCAATTGCGCTATCCGGATGGACGGCTTCTGCCGCTGGGAGATACCCATTGTTCGCCGCAACCCGGTCGGGACGAACGCCCGGCGACGCGGGAGAACAATCTGGAATTGAACGTATTCGGACTTTTTTCCCTGCGGCACGGGACGGGGAACGGATTGCGGGAGGTTTATCTGGCGTTTCCACCGGTGGTGTTCGGCGGCCCCTATTGCGGCGGG
>CASFXO010000232.1 GCA_949298665.1 uncultured Lentisphaeria bacterium | reverse complement strand
TCCTTTCTTTGCGGGAGTTGAAAATCGAATAGGTTTTATGGTTTTGAATCCGGTTGCAGGAGTTCGTCGAGGAGCACCACGCGGTTTTCCTCCCGGGAAAGCTCGGCGGCCTGACCGATGGCGGTGGCCAGCAGCCCCTGTTCACAGCTGGAGGTGTCGGGTTTTCCGGCGCGGACGGTCCGGACGAAACACTCCACCAGGCCGGGATCGGCGCCGGCGTGGTCGCCGGCGACTTCGGGAATTTCAGAGGTGACGGTTTCGCGGGTCCAGCGCTTGAGAACGGAGATCGTGCGTCCGGAAAGGCTCAGGGACGCCTGCCCGAGGGTGCCGACCACGGTGTAGAAACGGTCGGTCAGACCGGTGACGAAGCACTCCAGATGGCCGGCGCGGGCGCCGTTTTCGTATTCCACCACGGCCATGCCGTTGTCGTGCGTGCTCAGGTCGGAAGCGTACATGCAGGCGTCCTTGACATACCCGTCCTGCCGCCGGGCCGCGTCGCCCCATTCCGGTTCGTCGTAGCGGACGGCATCGGGGCAGGTCCCGTCGGCGGCATAAGGACATTGGGCGCAGCAGGGCCCCGGGGGAACGCCTTCCCGCGGCTGGAACGGCAGCCGGTCCGGGCGGAAAACGTTCATCCCGGAAAACGCCGCGACCTTGCGGGGCCGTGGAAAGCCGAGCAGCCAGTTGAAGACGTCGAAGTCGTGGCACCCCTTGTGGATCCAGAGGCCGCCGCTGTCGGCCTTTTTCCCGTTCCAGCGGGCCATGTAGGTGCGGCCGTTCTCGTAGAATTCCCGGTTTTCCACGAGAAAGACGGTGCCGAGCACGCCTTCGTCGACGATCTGCTTGAGTTTCGCCAGCAGCGGCGCATGGCGCAGGTTGAAGCCGGTCATGGCGACTTTGCCGCTCAGCCGCGCTTCCCGGATGATGTTCCGGCAGCCGGCGACGGTGGTGGCGAGCGGCTTGTCGATGAGCACGCTGAGCCGGTGGCGCAGCGCCCGGACTGCGCATTCCTCGTGGGCGGCGTCCGGAGTGGTGATGATGAGGGCGTCGAGCGGTTCCCGGAGGAGCATGTCCTCCAGTTCGGTGTAGACCGGCGGGGAGCCGAACCGGGAGGCGGCGAATTCCGCCCGCGTCCGGTTGCGGTCGCAGACGGCCTGAATGACGCAGTCGGAACGTTCATTCAGAAGCGCGCCGAAGCAGTGGATGCCGCGGACGCCGGTGCCGACGATGCCGAATTTCAGTTGCTTTTCCATGGAACGAAGTCTCCTGTGATGAAAAAAAGGGCGTTTTTCATGCCGAATTTCGAATGACCAGACGCATCGGGACGGCGACGTTTTCCGGTGTCTCCTCCTGCCGTTTTCCCTCCATCCGTGTGAAAAGCATCCGGACGCATGCCGTGCCGACCTCCGCATTCGGCTGTGCCAGCGTGGTCAGCGGCGGGTTCAGCATGCCGGCCAGTTCCCGGTCGTCGAAGCCGACGACGGCGATCTCCTCCGGTACCCGGATGCCCGCCGCCGCGAAACCGGCCAGCAGCCCCGCCGCCATGTAATCGGAGGTCTGGATCGCGTCGGGCGGATTGTCCGCCGCCGCCAGCCGACGGGCGAGGCGTTCGCCTTCCCTACGGATTTCCGGCAGGGTCTGCGCGGAGCAGGGGAGGATGAGTTCGGGCAGGTCCAGTTCGCCGATCGCGCGCAGATAGCCGGGTTTCCGGTTCCGGGTGTGGGGCAG
>CASFXO010000231.1 GCA_949298665.1 uncultured Lentisphaeria bacterium | reverse complement strand
CCTGGCGTCGTCATAGGTGCGTCGGCCGCGCTTTTCCGGGGGGGCGAAGGTGACGCCGGACAACTTTTCCAGCAGGGTTCCGGCGGTGTCGGCGGCGGGGGCGTCGCAATGCCTGGCCTTTTCCAGCCAGGGGGCGAATTTTTCGTAGAAGTCATGCATCATGGCGGTCCAGGCGATGGACCCGTTTTCGATTTCGTCAAGCTCCTGCTCCATCTGCGCGGTGAAGCCGACGTCGAAGAGTTCCGGGAGGTGTCCGACGAGAAAATCGCAGACCTTGTTCCCCAGTTCCGTGGGGCGCAGCCGTCCCTGTTCCCGGGAGACGTAGCGGCGCTGCTGAATGGTTCGGAGAATCGTCGCATAGGTCGAAGGCCGCCCGATGCCGTTGTCTTCCAGCGCCTTGATCAATGTGGCCTCGGTGTAGCGCGGCGGGGGTTCGGTGAATTTCTGCTCCCGCCCGGCATCCGCCACGGTGAGCGGCTGGCGTTCCCGGAGCGAACCCAGTACGGCGGCTTCGCCGGATTCGTCTTTCGGCGCGTTTTCGTCGTTGTACACGCGGGTGAAGCCGGGAAAGACCGGTACCGTGGCCGTGGCCCGGAACGTATAGTCGCGCCGGTCGGCCCCGGCGACGGCGACGTCCACCGTCGTCAGATTCTGCACGCAGGGCGCCATCTGGCTGGCGGTGAAGCGTCGCCAGATCAGCGTGTAGAGTTTGAGCAGCGCCGGTTCGAGGTAAGGCGCCACCGATTCCGGGGTGCGGTTGATGTCGGTGGGACGGATGGCTTCGTGCGCCTCCTGCGCGGCGGCCTTGTTCTTGAAAAAATTCGGTTTCGCGGGTACGAACTGCGGTCCGTAGGTTCCGGCGATGAACGTGCGCGCCATCTCCTGCGCTTCCCGGGCGATGGTGACCGAGTCGGTACGCATGTAGGTGATCAAGCCCACGGATCCGGCGGCTCCGAGTTCGACGCCTTCGTACAGTTCCTGTGCGTGGCGCATGGTCTGGGTGGCGGAAAAGTGGAATGCGTTGCTGGCCGCCTGCTGCATCGTGCTGGTGGTGAAGGGCGGCGGCGCGTGGCGTCTGCGTTCGGTCGTCGTCACCCGGGCCACCGCGGGAGGGGCGCCGGCAAGGATGGCGTTCAACACCGTTTCCGCTTCCGCGCCGGTGCCGATTTTAAAGTCTTTTCCATCGATTTTGAACAGACGGCAGGCGAACTCCCGGCCGTCTTCGGTGCGGAAGACCAGAGTGAACACCCAGTATTCTTCCGGTTGAAAGGATTCGATGGCACGTTCGCGCTCGACCACCAGCCGCAGCGCGACGGACTGGACGCGGCCGGCGCTGATGCCTTTCTCCAGCCGGGACCAGAGCAGGGGGCTGACCTGATAGCCGACGATCCGGTCGAGGACGCGGCGGGCCTGCTGGGCGTCGACGAGATTCATGTTGATGGTGGTTTTTTCCGCCAGTGCGCGTTCGATGGCGCTGCGGGTGATTTCGTGAAAGGCGACGCGGTGAAACGGTTGTTTGCTGGTGCCCTTGAGTACTTCGGCCAGATGCCAGGCGATGGCTTCCCCTTCGCGGTCGGGGTCGGGGGCCAGATAGACGGCGTCGGCCTTGCGGGCGGCGGCGCGCAGTTCCCGGACGATTTTCGCGCTGCGGGCGCTGTCCACGTACTGGGGCGCGAAATCGTGTTCAATATCCACGCCGAACGCATGTTCCGGCAGGTCCCGGACATGGCCCATGGAGGCCATGATGGTATAGTCGTTTCCCAGCATCCGGCTGATGGTCCGGGCTTTCGTCGGAGATTCGACGATCAGCAGATTTTTCATAAGACTCCTTCAGTCGATTCATGCGACGCATTTTCGCGCGTGCGCATGTGCGCATGTGTATGTGTACAGTCTACCTTATCACCGGAAACCCGGTTGTGTCAAGCGGGATTTTCACCGGAAAATAGTTTCGAAGCGCTTTTGACGATCGTTCCGTTTCGTTTATATTATAATGAAAGAACATGCAGGGAGGGGCCTGCCGCTTAACGGGAGAGGTTTTATGGAACAGCAAGCACATATCGGTCTGATCGGACTCGCGGTCATGGGAGAGAATCTCGCGTTGAATATGGAGCGCAACGGTTTTACCGTGGCGGTCGGCAACCGGACGGCGGCGAAGGTGGATCGTTTCATGTCCGCGCACGGACGTGGACGCCGCTTCATCGCCTGCCGTTCGGTTGCGGAAATGGCGGCGACGCTGAGCCGGCCGCGCAAATTCATGCTGATGGTCCGGGCGGGGGCGGCGGTGGATGAATGCATCGATCAGCTGCTGCCGTTTCTGGAGCCGGGCGATATGGTGATTGACGGCGGGAACAGCCATTTTACGGATACGATCCGACGAACGCGGCTACTGGAAGAGCGGGGGGTATTTTTCGTCGGCGTGGGAATTTCCGGCGGCGAGGAGGGGGCATTGAACGGTCCGGCGATCATGGCCGGCGGTGCGCCGGAGGCGTGGACGCTGCTTGACCCGATATTTCAGGCGATCGCGGCGCGGACGGCGGATGGTGCGCGTTGCTGCGGCTGGATGGGACGCGACGGCGCGGGGCATTACGTCAAAATGGTGCATAACGGCATCGAATACGGAGACATGCAGCTGATCTGCGAGGCGTACGGATTGTTGAAAACGCTGCTCGGTCTGTCCGCCCCGGAGATCGGCGAGCGGTTCCGCGCCTGGAACGCCGGCGAACTGGACAGTTATCTGATGGAGATTTCCGCGGAGATCCTTTCCCGCGTGGATCCGGAGACCGGCGCGCCGATGGTGGACGTGATTCTGGACGCGGCGGGACAGAAGGGCACCGGGAGGTGGACCGGGATGTCCGCGCTGGAGTTGAATGTGCCGGCGCCGACTCTGATCGACGCGGTGCTGATGCGTTTTCTTTCGGCGGAAAAGGAGGAGCGGCTGACGACGGCGCAGCGGTTGAGTGGACCGGACCTGGTTTTCACGGGAGATAGGGAAGCGCTGATCGAAGATGTGCGGCGCAGTCTTTACGCGGCGAAGATCTGTTCCTATGCGCAGGGGTTCCGGCTGCTGCGCGCCGCCGGAGCGGCATACGGCTGGAATTTGCAGTTCGGCGAGATCGCGGGAGTCTGGCGGGGAGGGTGCATCATCCGCGCCCGTTTTTTGGACGACATCCGACGGGCATTCGACCGGGATCCGGAGCTGGAGAATCTGCTGCTGGACGAATTTTTCCGGGAGGCGGTGCTGCGCTATCAGCCGTCGTGGCGGCGGGTGGCGGCGCAGGCGCTGCTCAATGGCATTGCCGTTCCGGGAATGACCGGGGCGTTGTCCTGGCTGGACGGCTGCCGTTCGGCGTGGCTGCCGGTCAATCTGCTGCAGGCGCAGCGGGACTATTTCGGAGCGCACACCTATGAGCGGACGGACCGGCCGCGCGGGGAATTTTTTCATACGGACTGGAACGGCGGCGGCGCGGCGGAATCTGTTCGATAAGGCGAAGCGGGAAGAATGGAAGTTGTTTTTGAGAAGAAGGCATTGTGGGTTTTATGGAAAAGATACAGATTGATGCACAGTGGTTCGAGGGCCATTGCATTGCCCTGCCGAAAAGTACCCTGCTGCTGATCCGCGGTCGGCGCGGCGTGCTTGGATGCGGTTACTTCCGGGTGGAAACCGCCGATCGGACCGGCGACGCTCTGGCGGTGGTGACCGGCGTGAAATCCTGTGCGGAAATGCTGACGGCCGAGGTGCGGCAGGTCTCCGCGGCGGCGGCGGCGCTGGGGGTCCGTCCCGGGATGAGCGGCCGGGAAGCGCTGCTGCGGATGGGATAGAAAAACATCGGATTTTTTTACGGAAAAGGGCTTGATTCGCGTTTTTCCGGGCCTATATTATCCGGAAAATCTCCACAGCTGTTTCGGCGGTGAATCCCGTGCAAACCGGGAACTGTCGCGCAACCGTAAATGCGGAAAATCTTTCGCATGAGTCG
>CASFXO010000230.1 GCA_949298665.1 uncultured Lentisphaeria bacterium | reverse complement strand
TATTTGCCGATGATCTTGATCAGCAGCCGTTTGGGGCGCATTCCGTCGAACTCTCCGTAAAACACCTGCTCCCACGGGCCGAAATCCAGTTTGCCCGCGGTCACGGCGATCACCACCTCCCGGCCCATGATCTGCCGCTTGAGATGGGCGTCCGCGTTGTCTTCGAATCCGTTATGCCGGTACTGCTCGTGCGGCAGCTCCGGCGCCAGACGTTCCAGCCACCGCTCGAAATCCGCGTGCAGGCCGCTCTCGTCATCGTTGATGAAGACGCTGGCCGTGATGTGCATGGCGTTGCACAGCAGCAATCCTTCGCGGATGCCCGATTCGGCCAGCGCCTCCTCCAGCTGCGGCGTGATGTTGACGAACATCCGCCGCCGGGGGAGATTCATGACCAGTTCCCGGCGCCAGGATTTCATCGTTCGTTCCTGCCGCAGCACTTTTTATATTTCTTGCCGCTGCCGCAGGGACATTCGTCGTTGCGGCCGATTTTCGCTTCATGACGCCGGAAGGTGATGGGAATTTCCGGAGGTGGGGCGGCCTGCACCGGAGCATCCGCCGCCGGAGCGGAATCCACCGTGATCACCGGCGAACTGTCGAACTGATCCAGCGTCTGGTGAATCAGTTCCTGCGGCAGCGAGCGCAGCAGTTCCTCAAAACTGAGCAGCGTGGTGATCGTCGCCCGGAAGAGATTGGCGGCCACCTCGTGATAGATGCGGTCCATCAGCAGCTGGAAGATGTGATAGCCTTCGTTCTTGTATTCCACCAGCGGGTCTTTCTGAGCGTAGACCCGCAGCGAAATGTTCGACCGCAGACCGTCCATGGCATAGAGGTGCTCCTGCCACAGCCGGTCGATGCCGTCGAGTACCGTGTGCCGTTCGAGGTACTGCACCTGTTCCGGCGGCATATCCCGGTTGCGTTCCGCATAGGCGGCTTCGATCCGGTCCACGATCTGCAACGTCAGCGCGGCGGGGTCCTTGAGGAAGCCGTTTTCCAGTCCGTCCGTCAACTGGCTTTCCTGAAACGCCACCGGGAAAGTGGCATTCAAATAAGAACAGAGTTTCGCCGTACGGAAGGTGGCGGTCGCGCTTTTGTCCGCATTCGGATCGGGTTCGGCGGCTTTCAGCACTTCGGATTCCACGACCTGCTCGATCAGGGAGAAGAGCAAATCATGGGGGTTGTCCGTCAGCAGCGCGTCCTTGCGCAGCGAATAGATGATTTCCCGCTGCTTGTTCATCACGTCGTCGTATTCCAGCGTGCGTTTGCGGATCGAAAAATGCTGCTGTTCCACCCGCCGCTGCGCGGTTTCGATCGATTTATTGAGCCAGGGATGCTGCAGCTCCTCGCCCTCTTCCAGACCGAACCGTTCGAAGATCTTGACGATCCGGTCCGAACCGAACAGCCGCATCAGATTGTCTTCCAGCGACACATAGAACTTCGAAGAACCCGGGTCGCCCTGACGGGAGCACCGGCCGCGCAGCTGGCGGTCGATCCGGCGGGAGTCGTGCCGGGAACTGCCGATGACATGCAACCCGCCGAGTTCCGCCACGCCGGGGCCGAGCTTGATGTCGGTTCCGCGTCCGGCCATGTTGGTGGCGACGGTCACGGCACCGCGCTGTCCGGCCATGGCGACGATTTCGGCTTCCCGCTGGTGGTTTTTGGCGTTGAGCACGTTGTGGGGAATGTTGCGGCGCTTGAGCATGCGGCTCAGGATTTCCGAATCTTCCACCGAGATCGTGCCGAGCAGTACCGGCTGTCCCTGCTCATGGCGCCGGGCGACCTCTTCCACAATCGCGTTGAATTTTTCCCGTTTGGTCTTGAAGATGGAGTCGTTTTCGTCCTTGCGGATGCAGGGACGGTTGGTCGGCACGACGGTTACATCCAGCTTGTAAATCTGGTGAAATTCCGACGCTTCCGTTTCCGCGGTCCCGGTCATCCCGGAAAGCTTGTCATACATCCGGAAGTAATTCTGGATGGTGATCGTCGCCATCGTCTGGGTTTCCTGCTCGATGGTGACGTTTTCCTTGGCTTCGAGCGCCTGGTGCAGGCCGTCGCTGAAACGGCGTCCCGGCATCAGCCGGCCGGTATGTTCATCCACGATCAGAACTTTGCCGTTCTGAACGACGTAATGTACGTCCTTTTCGAAAAGGCAATAGGCTTTGAGCAGCTGCGACAGGTCGTGCAGGCGCTCGCTCTTGCGCATGAATTCCTGCTGGAAGGCGTCCCGGTTTTTGCGCCGTTCGTCTTCCGTGAATGCCGGATCGTTTTCGATGCGGTGAATTTCCTGCAACAGATCCGGGACGATGAAGGCTTCCGGATCGCCGGGGGAAAGGGCTTCGCGGCCCTTTTCCGTCAAATCGGCCTCGTGGGAGCGTTCGTCAATGGCGAAATAGAGAATGCTCTGCACTTCCTGCAGCATTCCGCGATTGTTGTCGCTGCGGACGGTCATCTCCAGTTTTTCGAGTTCACGGAGCGTTTCGCCGTCTTCCAGCACATGCAGAAGCTGTTTGTGAGTCGGCATGCCGTACTTGACCTGCAGCAGCTTGGTCAGGGCCTCTTCGCGTTCTTCCGGTGTGGCGTCTTCGCGTTCCAGCACGGTACGGGCTTCGCGCACCAGCCGGGAGCAGAGCAGGTTCTGCTTCGAATAAAGATCGCCGACCGGCCCGCGCAGATCGTCGAACTGGTGCGTGGCCATCGGTACCGGTCCGGAAATGATCAGCGGCGTCCGGGCCTCGTCGATGAGGATACTGTCGATTTCGTCCACGATGGCATAATAGTGATCCCGCTGCACGAGCTGGTCGGCTTCCACCGCCATGCCCAAGTCGCGCAGGTAATCGAACCCGAATTCGCTGTTGGTGCCGTAGGTGATGTCGCACTGATACTGTTCCCGACGCATCCGGGGCGGCATCTGGTTCTGCAGACAGCCGACGGTCAGACCGAGAAAATGGTAGATGTTGCCCATCCATTCCGAGTCACGCAGCGCCAGGTAATCGTTGACGGTCACCAGCTGGCAATTGCGACCGGTCAGGGCGTTGAGGTAAAGCGGCAGGGTCGCCACCAGCGTCTTACCTTCCCCGGTCGCCATTTCCGCGATACCGCCGCGATGCAGGGCGATCCCGCCCATGAGCTGCACGTCGAACGGCACCATATCCCAGACCAGCGTCTGGCCGCAGACGGTTACTTCCCGTCCCACCAGACGGCGGCAGGCGTTTTTGACGGCGGCGAAAGCTTCGCACATCAAGTCATCCAGCGTTTCTCCGGCGGCCAGACGCGCTTTGAATTCATCGGTTTTGGCCCGGAGTTCCTCGTCGGTAAGCGCCTGATAGGATACTTCGATTTCATTGATGCGGGCCACCAGCGGGCGCATCCGCCGCAGGTCCCGTTGCGATTTGGTGCCGAAAATCTTCTTCAGAATCGAAACAATCATCTACTCTCCCTCTGCAACGTGCAAAACATCCGACATCGCCGGAAGCGACATCGGATGTGTCTGTTTTATCGGGAGTTACACCTCCCGCATCTCACTCAAGACAAAATCTTCCGGGAATCCGCGCCTACTTCGAACCGGGCCGTTCCAGCGGCATCCCTTCCCGGCAGCACGGACAGTCTTCCGGCTCAAACGTCGGCAAATCCAGTTTCAACGCGCTGTGCAGCGGCACGTCAAAAGATGCCTTTCCGCCGGAACGGTCCACCACCACCGCGACGCCGACCACTTCGCCGCCGTGGGCGCGCACGAGATCGATGGTCTGCTGCACCCGGCCGCCTTTGGTCACCACGTCCTCCGCCACCAGCACCCGTTCCCCCGGGCGGATGGCGAAGCCCCGCTTCAAAATCAATTCCCCGTTTTCCTTATCCGCGAAAATCGCCCGACAACCGAGGGCGCGGGCCACTTCCTGGCCGACGATCAGCCCGCCGACGGCGGGGGAGATCACGGTTTCCACGTTGCTGTCGGCGAAACCGGCGGCGATATGGCGGCAGACCTGTTCGGCCTTGTCCGGGTACTGCAACAGCAGCGCCGCCTGAAAAAAACGATTGCTGTGCAGCCCGCTGCGCAGCTGAAAATGTCCGGTCAGCAGGGCGCCGGAATTTTCGCAAACGGCAATGACTTCCTGTTCCGTCATGATATTTTCCTCTGTCTCTTTTTCGGTCTCTGTCGGTTTCAGCGGAACGTCTCCGGCGACGACGGCTCGATCCACAAGTGGAAATCCACTTTGCTGCCGCCGAAGTCCAGCGTGATCAGGGTATTGAGCCGGGTCAGCAGCAGGGCATACGGAATCTTCACCTCGCCGCCGGCGACATTGACCGACACGTTGCTGTCTCCGAGAATGTCTTCCGCTTCGCGAATGGCCAGCACCAGTTTCAGCATCCGGGCAAGTTTTTCCTTGAGTTCCCGGTCCAGCACGTAGGTCCGGTGGCATCTGGGACACACGGCCTGAAAGTCCCGCCCGGCGACGTCGGCCAGATTGAACTTGACGATTCCGTCACAGTCGGCATCAAGACAGTGAAAATCGATCTGGGCTTTGGCACCGAGATCGGAAGCGGCGTTGTTCATACTTCAGTGTTTTCCTTCGATCAAAAACGCCGGCCGCGGCGCCGGCGCCATACTTCATTATCATTCTCCGGGAATTCGGATGCGCAAAGGGTCAATCGGCGTTTTCGAACAGAACCTTGAGGATATTGGCCTCGGAAGGATCGCCGGCGGTCAGTTTCGCCAGCAGGTCGGGGTTGCGCAGTTTCCGGGAAACGCTGCCGAGCAGCTGGAGGTAGGCTTCGGGATTTTCATCGGGCGCGACGGTGAAGACCACCACGCGCACCGGCTGATCGTCCTGGCTCTGATAGTCGGCGATCGGCTTTTCGGTAACGCCGACGATCACGATCGGCTGCGGAATGTCGTTGACCCGGATATGCGGAAGCGCCAGTCCATTGCCGACTCCGGTGGTCATCATCTGTTCGCGCTTCCAGGTCATCCGGTAGATCATGTCGCGGCTCAGCTTGGTCAGTTCGGCGGCCTTGGTGATGAGCTCGTCCATGATTTCCAGTTTGGTGGCGCCGCGAAGGATCATCACGGAGTCTTCATTGATGTAACTGGTGAATTCATACTTCATTTTAAACCTCGTTCCTT
>CASFXO010000229.1 GCA_949298665.1 uncultured Lentisphaeria bacterium | reverse complement strand
TTCGAGCGCGTACCGGATCAGTTTCTCCGCCTCATCCAGCCGGACATTGAGCACGGCGGCGACATACCCCACACTGTTGGCGTTTTCCGGATCCTCCAGCGCGTCCATGGCGGCAAGCTTATTCCAGCAGTAGTTCAACAGTTCCACATCACCGGTCCGCTCCGCCGGAAGCAGCATCATGGTATAAACCGTATCGGTCACCTTGTCGCCCTGCCGTTTCTCATGGCGCTTGAGCGCAGCGAGCATCTGGTCGAAATTCCGCGCCTTCAACTGCAGTGCGATGTAGAGATTTTCGCGGAATTCTTCATCCTTGACCGCTTTGATCGCCGCTTCCGCCTCTTCAAGCTTGCCTTCGGCGAGCAGGCCGGAAATCCGGAGAAATTCGGCACCGGGATCGTCCGGCGTCATCTTCAGCATTTTCCCGGCGGCCTCCGCCACCAGATCATAACGCCCGCAGCGCAGCGCCGAGTCGGCCTGCAGTTCCAGAAAATCGCGATTATCCGGCGACTCCTTCAACAGTTCGCTCACCACCGGCAGCACGGCCTTGTAACGGCGGGCCATGAACAGCACCCGCGCCAGCAGATAACGGGAGGCCGTATCCAGCGGCGCCCGTTTCACCGCCTGCTCCACAACCCGGACCGCGTCATCCGCCAGCTGCAGCCGCAGGTACGTAACGGCGCGCCGTTCCAGTTCCGGCAGGTTGCGCACCCGCTCGTCGGTTTCCCGCAAAGCCTGCACGAACTCATCCCGGCGCTCCTCCATGAGTTCCCGGTCGCTGGGCAGCAGTCCGAGCCAGCGACGATCCCGGTCCGCCTGTCGCGCCGCCAGATTGTAGAACTCCGCCGCCAGCTCCAGCACCCGCGGGCGTCCGGCAAAACCTCTGCGGGCATTCAGTCGTTGAAACAAGGCGGTTGCCTCCTCGATCTTGTCGTCGCTCAGCAGACCGCCGACGTATATTTCCAGAATCCGGCAGAAGGCCTGCCGGGAACGAGGATCCAGTTTTTCCGGTTCCTGCTGGGCGGCGACCACCCGCCCGATCAGATTTTCCACCTGCTCCGGCGACAGTGGATGGCGGAAAGACAGCGCCAGAAGCTGTTCGGTCAGCAGCGGATAATCGGGATGGGCTTCCGCGACTTTCAACAGCCCGGGAATGATTTTTTCCAGATGAGCGGGATTTTCGGCATAGGTATTGAGCAGAGCACAGGCGGCGCCGGATCCGGGATCATCCATCAGGGCGGCCAGCAGCCAGTCGATGCATTGCTCATCCGTTCCCCGCTTCATCGAAGCGCGAATGAAATTTTCAAGCGCCCGTGCCCGGCGGCTCGAAACAGCCGTCTGCTGTTCCACGACCGCCGGTGCGCGGTCCTGGCGATTCTGAAGACCCGCCGCTCGGTCCACCACCGTCTGAACCTCAACCGTTTCTCCGGCGGAATCTCCGCCGATCCCGTCGGCCGCGGGCAGAGCCAGCGGAACTGCGACGGCCAATGACCACAACATCCATTTATGCATGAGTCCGTCTCCTGTTTTGTCCCATCGTTCCGGAATTTATATACCACCACCGGCCCCACTTTTCAAGGGGCCAAAGAGCCCCTCCGGCAAAAACCCGAATAAAAAATCCTCCGTTCTCTCCCGTATGGAAAGAACGGAGGACTCATTCGGCGCGCGGCCGCCATGCCGAACAAGCGATTATTTCTTCTTATGCCGCATCAATTTGAGCTGCTTTTTCCGCTTGTGCTTGGCAATTTTCTTGCGCCGTTTCTTTTTGAGGTTCCCCATTTTACCATTCCTGTTCTTGATCTGACTCCGACAGTTGATCTTAATACTGTAACGCCTTTTCGGCGTTTTCCCAATCCCAAAACCGGAAAAATCCCGAAAAAACGCCTCATTCCGTTAGAATGGACCGATAATCCTTCCCCGGCGGAATCATCGGCAGGACGTGATCGTCATAGCCGGTGTGAATATCCAGCAGAAACGGTCCTTCCGCCGCCAGCATTTCCCTGATCGCCGGCTCCAGTTCTTCCCGGCGGTACACCTCGCGCCCCGGAATCCCGAACCCCCGGGCGATCGTCACGAAGTCCGGGTAAGGCCGCCCCGTGCAGAAACTCCCGTCGCAATGCGCGCAGTCATGCTGCGGAACCCCGCGACTGCCGAGACAGTCCCCCAGCACCGTATTGCCGCGGCGGCTGCCGTAGAAACGGTCTTCCCACTGCGCCACCATGCCGAGATGCTGGTTGTTGAACACCATCATCTTGACCGGAATCTGCTCCACATGCAATGTCCCCAGCTCCTGAATGTTCATCTGAAAACTGCCGTCGCCGTCGATATTGACCACGGTCTTTTCGGGACAGGCCAGCTTCGCCCCCATCGCCGCCGGCAGCCCGAAGCCCATCGCCCCCAGCCCGCCGGACGTCAGCAGCTGGCGCGGATAGGAGTAATCGTAGAACTGGGCCGCCCACATCTGATGCTGCCCCACGCCGGGGACAATCACGGCCTGACCATTGGTCAACCGGGACAAGGTCTCCACCGCAAACTGCGGCTGCACCCGTTCAGGCACCTCCCGATAGCGCTTCGGATACCGGGCCTTCCACTCCGCGATCCGGCGGAACCAGTCGGCATAATCCCGGCGCACCGGTTCAACATTGAGCGCCTCCAGCACATCCTTGACATCAGCGACGATGCCGAGGTCGGCCCGCTTGTTCTTATTGATCTCCGAATCGTCGATGTCCACATGCACGATCCGGGCACGCCGCGCGAACGTCGCGGGATCTCCGGTCACCCGGTCATCAAACCGCGCCCCCAGCGCCAGCAGCAGGTCGCATTCGTTCGCCGCATAATTGGCGTAGACCGTGCCGTGCATCCCCAGCCAGCTCAGACTGAGCGGATGGCTCTCCGGAAAAGTACCGATTCCCATCAGCGTCGTCGTGACCGGCAGATTCCAGCCTTCCGCAAACTTCCGCAGCGCCTCCGACGCGCCGGCCGTCACGATCCCGCCCCCCGCGTACACGCACGGTCGGCTGGAGGCGAGAATCATCGCCCGGATGGCGGCAATGTCGTCCGCACGCACTTCCGGCCGACTCATCGGCGGCAGGTCCGCCTGTTCGAAATCCGGAGAACAGCTCTGCTGCTGGATATTTTTGGGAATGTCGATCACCACCGGACCGGGCCGCCCCCCCGCCGCCAGCCGGAAGGCTTCCGCAAAAACCTGCGGCAGATCCGCCGCGTCCAGCACCAGAAAACTGTGCTTGACGATCGGTCGGGTGACGCCGATGATGTCGGTCTCCTGAAACACGTTCTTGCCGATCGCCGTGCTCGGCACCTGCCCGGTGATGAACACCGTCGGAATGGAGTCCATGTAGGCGTCGGCGATGCCGCTGACCAGATTGGTGGCTCCGGGACCGCTGGTCGCCATGCAGACTCCGACCTTGCCGCTGGCGCGGGCGTAGCCGCCGGCGGCGAAGGCGCCGCCCTGTTCGTGGCGGGGCAGAACCACCCGGATTTTCGAATTCAAAAGCGCCTGATGCAGCTCGATCGCCATGCCGCCGGGGTAAGCGAATACGAGTTCTACGCCCTGTCTTTCCAGACAACGGACGACGACTTCACTACCCTTCCACATTTTGACTTTTTCGCTGCTCATAGTTCCACTCTTGGTTAAGTTTCCGCAATTCGGATAATATAGCCTCATCTTCCGCAAAAAGCAAATATCGGTCTTTTTCCGGTTCCGCGGCAAAAAACGCACCGTTCCTCCATGAAATTCCGGGTATCGATTTTCTCTGGAGCCCCCATTGCAGAAAACCGCAGATCGTGGTATAGTAAAACGGCCGGAAGTCATTCTCCGGCAGACACCGATTCACCATGGACCCGGGGATCATTCAAGGAACCGACTGATGACTTCATTCCTGCTGTTCCTGCTCGTAGGAACGATTCTGGCGCTTCAGCTTTTTCTGCTGATTCAGGCCGCTTCCCGCGCCCGGACCGCTCACGAAAACCACCTGCAAATGGAAAATCTGGAACGCCTTCTCGAACGTCTGGAAACCGTCGTCCGCGAGGAGATCGCCCGCAACCGGAAAGAGTTGAACGAAGCACTGCGGGACAATCGGCAGGAACTGGCGGAATCCTTCAAGCTGCTGGGCGACATGCAGCGGCAGCAGCTGGAACTTTTCGCCGGTCGCCTGGAAAATCTGACGAAAACCTCCGCCGAGGGCATGGAGAAAATCCGCACCGGACTGGAAGACAACCTCCGTTCACTCCGACAGGAAAACACTTCCAAACTGGAGGAAATGCGTCAGGTCGTCGATGAAAAACTCCAGCAGTCGGTGGAAAAACGCTTCAACGAATCCTTCCGGCTGATCAGCGAACGCCTCGACCAGGTGCACAAAGGTCTGGGTGAAATGCAGACGCTCGCCCACGGCGTGGGCGACCTGAAAAAGGTTCTGGTCAACGTCAAAACCCGCGGCGGCCTCGGCGAAGTCCAGCTCGGCGCCATTCTGGAACAATGCCTCGCGCCCGATCAGTATGAGACCAACGTGGCGGTCAAACCCCATTCGGCGGAACGGGTGGAATTCGCCATCCGCATGCCCGGCGGTCACGACGCGGCGCAGCCGGTCTATCTGCCGATCGACGCCAAGTTTCCTCTGGAGGATTACCAGCGGCTCCTCGACGCCTACGACCGGACCGGGGAAGTGGCCGCGGCCGAACTGGAATCCATCCTGAAGTCCTTTGAAACGGCCGTCCGTCGGAATGCGCGCAACATCCATGATAAATACATCGCACCGCCGTACACCACGGATTTCGCGCTGATGTTCGTCCCGACGGAGGGACTCCATGCGGAAATTCTGCGGCGACGGGGCCTGTTCGAAGCCCTGAACCGGGACTACAAGGTGGCGGTTGTCGGTCCCGCCAACCTGATGGCGTTTCTGAACAGTCTGCAGATGGGCTTCCGGACGCTGGCGATCGAAAAGCGCTCCAGCGAAGTTTGGAGCGTTCTGGGCGCAATCAAAACCGAGTTCGGCAAATTCGGCGACATTCTGGAGAAGACCCGGACAAAACTGACGCAGGCCGCCAACGTCATCGATCAGGCCCAGGTCCGCAGCCGCGCCATTCAGCGCAAACTCAAGTCCGTTCAGGAACTGCCCCCCGCCGAAGCGCTGCGGCTGCTGAACGATCCCATCGACCTTCCGGCAGGAATCCCGGCCGCCGCAGAGGCCGGGGACGAGACGGACGAAGGGCATGAATCCGGAAACTACTGATCCGCGTCGGTCCGGTGATTGATGGTATTGTAGGTCCGACTGTTCAGCCGCCGGTATTGCAGCGGCGTCACTTCAAAACACTCCCGGAACTTCCGGGCGAACCAGCCGCATTGCCGGTAGCCGCATTGTTCCGCGATCTCGCCGATCGGAGAATCCGTATCGGTCAGCAGACAGGCGGCATGTTCCATCCGACAGTGCACCAGCGCGTCGCTGATGGAATAGCCGCGGCGGCGGCGGTAGACGCCGGAAAGATAATTCGGATGCCGGCCCAGCAACACGGCCAGCCGCTTCACGGAAAAATCCGGCTCGTGAATGTGAATGGAGATCTCCTGATCGATGGCACCGCACCAGAAATCCTCTCCCGAAAGCGGCGCTTCCCTCCGAAAATATCCCAGCGCCGAATACCACAGATGAAACAACGGCAGTTCCCACCCGCCCGTTTCCGGATCGGAGCGGAACATGACACTCAAATCCTGCACCTGATTCCGAAACCGGGCCGCGTCCGGCGGGGTAAGCCCCACCATCTGCAAAGGCGGTGCCGCCCCCGCCAGCCCGGCAAACACCGGCAGCGGCACCCGGCAGGAATGACCGGACTCATTGACCATTCGCCAGAGGATCGCCGCATGTTCGAACGTTTCCGTTCCCATGTGGCGAAAACGGTGCCGGACCATCGGATTCAGCAGCAGCAGGGTGTTTTTCCGCAGCAGCAGCGTCTCTTTTTCCAGATCCAGATAATGACGACCTTCACAGACCAGAATCAGATGGTAGACCGCATGCAGATGCCAGATATCCGGATAGTTCCGGTAGATCGCCCGCCCCAGATGGTCGGTCTTCTGCCGGTACGTCGCACCCCGGTAATGGAAGGCCACGCCGGTTCCCGTCGTCATGCCGCAATCTCCGGACCGTTCCCGGAACGCCGGGTGATCTCAACGATTTTCATGTTCTTTCTCCGCACGATTCCGGTCCGGAAACATCGACGGCGCCCTCCCCTCGCGCCGCTGTTTTTCGTTTCTTCCGTCCGGCGGCCGTCACCAGCCGAAGCCCCCCTGCATATGCTGGCGTTTGATTTCCTTGGTATACGCCCAGACGCCTTCGCCGGTGTTGTTGTCCGTCAGCGTCAGGCTGAAGGTGTAGGACAGCTCGTTGGCGCGTCCGTCCTGCGCGGTCTGCTTGATGATGACGCCGGCCAGAGAAAGATCGTAGGCGTTGACCTTGCCTTTTTTCATGAGGGTGCGTTTGTTCACGTTCGGATCGTGCTGCAGCTGCCGCGCGACGGCGGTCGCGGAATCGATGGACTGCCCCTCCCCGGCGGCATAGGTGGTGAAACGCACCTTGCCGCTGTTGAACAGAACTTCCCGGAGCCGTTCCGTCATCAGCTTCGCGTCGATATGTTCAGAGGTGTTGTTCTGAATCGTCGACAGCATCAGCAGCGGCTTCATGGCGGTCATTTTCTCCCGGGTGGAGAGCTCCTCGCCGGCGGCCTCCGCCTTTTTCAACGCCTTTTCGGCATCGATCCGGTAGGCTTCCAGATATTCGGCGAACAGCGGCGAACTCAGCAGGGCGTTGCCCGCCTCCTGGCTGATGATCACCCAGTCGGAGGAACTCATGCGGTCTTTGTTTTTAACCGCAATGGTCGTATCGGAGGCGTCGACATACTCCGAGGAAGTGGCACACCCCGCCAGCAGAGCCAGCGCGGCACAACCGGCCGGAATGACGGTAATGATCTTCATCATCTCTTCTCCTTGTCTTTTATTCGGATTCCTTCACGTTCAAGATAAAGTCCCGGCATTCCGGGGTGGGCGCGACCGACTTGAAGTAAACCGTCTCGCCCGGAATCACCTGCACCGTCCGCCAGGCCGAAAGCGGCGTCTCCACCGTCATGCCGGCGGCGTTCTGCCAGGTAAACTTATAATCGACCGGATAAGGGTTCTCCCCGGTCAGGCTGCTCCAGAGTTCGGAAAAAAATCCGGTGCGGACATTGGTCGCCGCCACCTCCACGACCATGTTTCCGGACGCACCGGGCGCCAGATGCACGGAACGCAACAACAGACGATTCCGCAGAAAACCGTCGGTTACGAAACGCTTGTCCTTGATCGTGGTCGATGCGGCGCTCTTGTCCGCGTTCTCCACGGTGTTGACGGTGTTCTGACAGCCGGCCGTCAGCAACAGCAGCAGCCCGGCGGCCGGAAGCGTGATTTTTCCACCATGTTTCATGTTCACAAACCTCCTTTTATTGGGATTTCAAACCGAATACGCGACAGGTCAACGCCGCGGCCGTGCGGCTCGGGGCGTTCACATAAACAATCGCCGAACGGGCGTCCGGCGGCAAAGACACCGAAACCGGCGTGCCCCCGTCGGGGGTCAAAACCAGCTTTCGATCCGCGGGCATGGGCAACTGCACCACCTGAAATTCCCGCGGCAGGATTTCCCAGCTGCGGGTATCGGCGGTGTTGACCGCGATTTTATAAGCGGCCAGACCGATGGCGGTTGCCGCTCCGGCCAGCGAATCGCTTTCCGCCGCGGCACGGGTGGCAAAATAACTGCCGACCTCCTTCACCGCCGTGCTGAGCGCGATCCGGGTAATCATGCCGGGCAGACGCTCCGTATAT
>CASFXO010000228.1 GCA_949298665.1 uncultured Lentisphaeria bacterium | reverse complement strand
TGTCGATCAGGCCTATCAGGCGGCTCGGACGTTCGGGACGTTTCAGCTGGATCTGGTGGATTTGCCGGGGCCGCGGCTGCACGAGACGATCCCCGATTTTCACAATACGCCCAAACGGATGGAGGCGCTGGAGCGCGCCGTGGCCGCGGATCGTTGCGGGCGCGCCAAACTGGTGCAGCGGGAAATCGACTTCGCCCTGTCCCGTCGGAAGGACGCGGGCCTGCTGCTGCAGTTGAATGCCGAAGGATTGATTCCCGAGCGGATCACCCACAACGACACCAAGCTGAACAACGTGCTCATCGACGACATTTCCGGCCAGGGGATCTGCGTGATTGACCTGGACACGGTCATGCCGGGGCTGGCTCATTACGACTTCGGCGACATGGTGCGGACCGGGACCAGTCCGGCGGAGGAGGACGAACGCAATCTGGATCGGGTGACCATGCAGTTCCCGATGTTCGAAGCGCTGCTGCGCGGTTACATGGCCAGCGCCGGGAAGTTCCTGACGCCGGTGGAGCGCGAGCAGCTGCCGTTCGCGGGCAAGCTCATTACGCTGGAAATCGGGGTTCGCTTCCTGACCGATTATCTGGAAGGGGACGTTTATTTCAAAACGCATCGGGAGGGGCACAATCTGGATCGCTGCCGGACCCAGTTCAAGCTGGTGGAGTCCATCGAGGCGCAGTTCGACCGGATGCATGCCCTGTTGAAGACACTGTAACATAAACGGAACGGGGAAAGATGCGCATTCTCATTACCGGAGGGGCCGGATTCATCGGCAGCCACATCGCCGAGTACTTTCAGGGCCGGGCGGAGGTCCGGGTGCTGGACAACCTGCGTTCGGGGCACCTGGAAAACCTTGCCGGATTAAAGGTGGAGTTCATCCGCGGCGACATCCGGGACCGGATGTCGGTGGCGGCGGCGATGGAAGGGGTGGATTACGTCTTTCATCTGGCCGCGATGATCAGCGTGCCGGAGTCGATGACGAAGATCGTCGAATGCGTGGATATCAATACGCAGGGAACTGTGATTGTGCTGGAAGAGGCCGCCCGGGCCGGCGTCAGAAAACTCTGTTTCAGCTCAAGCGCCGCCATTTACGGCGACAATCCGGAAGTTCCCAAGCGGGAAACCATGCTGCCGGAGCCGAAAAGCCCCTACGCGATCACCAAACTCGACGGGGAATACTACTGCCGCATGTTTACCGAGACCGGGCGGCTGCAGACCGCCTGTCTGCGGTATTTCAACGTGTTCGGTCCGCGTCAGGATCCGAAAAGCGCGTATGCGGCGGCCGTGCCGATTTTCACGGCCCGGGCCGTGGCCGGCGAACCGATCACCATTTACGGGGACGGGGAGCAGACACGCGATTTCATTTACGTCAAGGATATTGCGGCGGCCAACG
Source organism: uncultured Lentisphaeria bacterium (assembly GCA_949298665.1). Classification (GTDB taxonomy): domain Bacteria; phylum Verrucomicrobiota; class Lentisphaeria; order Victivallales; family Victivallaceae; genus CALXOD01. Next base: position 506 of record CASFXO010000228.1, on the reverse strand, counting down.
CCTTCATGGCGCTGAGCGACTGTACCGGCGTCCATAACGTGGCCTACGGCGGACGAATCACCATCAACGATCTGGTACGCACGATCCTGCGGCTCACGGGGTCGAATTCGAAAGTGGAGTACCGGCCGGAACGCGCCGGGGATGTCCGGCATTCCATGGCGGCGGTGGAGAAGCTGCAGGCGACCGGGTTCCGTTCCGCGCACACCTTCGACGAAGGGTTGCGGGCCACCATTGAATATTTTTCTTCGAAAACGGGGAATCGGTAAATTTTTTACGGGCTTTTTAAAGCACTTTTATTTGAGGGATCCACAACACAAGGAAGCAGAAAAATGGAAGTCATCATTCGTCCGACCACCGAATCCGCGGTGAAACTGACCGCCACTTTGATCGCCGACGCCCTCCGCGCCAAGCCGAACATCTGCCTCGGGCTGGCCACGGGCCGGACCATGGAAGCTGTGTATGCCGAGCTGGCCCGGATGCACCGGCAGGAATATCTGGATTTTTCG
>CASFXO010000227.1 GCA_949298665.1 uncultured Lentisphaeria bacterium | reverse complement strand
CATGAGATCGAAAAGCCCATCGCCGTGATTCTGGTCACCAATACGGCGGCCCATACCATCGGGGCGGCCGTGGCCGGGGCGCAGTTCGATCATCTTTTCGGAGCCCGATGGCTGGGGGTGTTCACGCTGACCTTCACGCTGGTGATGGTGCAGTATACGGAAATTCTGCCGAAGACGCTGGGGGTGCGTTACAATCGGATCGTCATGCGTTATGCCGCGGGACCGCTCTCGGTGCTGGTGACGGTGATGATGCCGCTGATTACGCTGATTCACCTGATCAACCGGCCGTTCGAACGGCCGACGACGAAGAGCGGACCGACGGCGGCGGACGAGATTTCGGCGCTGGCGGCGCTGGCGCGGAGCAGTCAGCAGATCAGCAGTCGCCAGGAACGGATCATCAAGGCGGCGCCGCTGCTGTCGCAACGCAAGGCGGAACAGATCATGCTGCCGGCGGAAAACATTTCGTTTCTGTCGAGTCGGCAGACGTTGAGCGAAGCGATCAGCTGGACCGGGACGGACTTCCATACTCGTTACCCGGTGTGTGAGGGAGACAACCGGAACCGGGTGCTGGGGTACGTCAATTTCAAGGAGGTGGTGTCCACCTACCGTGCCAATCCGGAAGGCGGCAAGCTGGCGGACATTCTGCGGCCGATCAGTTTCGCCGATCCGGATGAATCGGCGGCGGCGCTGCTGGAGCGGTTTGTGTCGCAGCATTGCCACATGGCGATCGTCCGGGACGCGCAGGGGCAGACGCTGGGGCTGGTGACGCTGGAGGATATTGTCGAAGAGCTGCTGGGAGATCTGGACGACGAGTTCGATCCGCTGCCCCGGACGTTCTATTCGCCGGGTGAGGCGGTATGGGTGGTCGGCGGCGGTATTCCGATGACGCTCCTGGAACGGGAAGCCCGGCTGATGCTGCCGAAACGGATGGAGCCGGTGGCGGTATGGTTTGCGCGGATGTTGAAGCGCCAGCCGCGCATCGGAGATGTGTTGCGGCACGGCAATGCGGAGTTCTACGTGCGCAAGGTGCGCCGCGGACGGGTGCTGGAGTTCAACGTCAAGAAGGTCAATTCCCCGGCGCCGCAGAAATGAGAGGGAAAAAGATGACAAGGCATCCGGTATGGGCGATTTCGATGGGGCTGCTGTTGCTGCTGTCGGCTGGATGCGTGAACGTGGAATACGTCGGGCAGCGGTTCGAGCCGCTGCCGGAGACGGATCCGGTCCGCATTTACGATGCGCGTTCGGACTATCCGATCGAGGATTACCGGACCATCGGGCGGGCGGTGTTCACGGCGCCGGAGGATTACGGCATGCTGGAACTCCGCGAAAAGGTGGAGAACACCGCCCGGGAATACGGGGCCGACGCCGTGAAGGTCGTTTCTTCCGGAAGCGAGCTGATCGGCACGGTGTATCGGCAGCCGCAGCGGGAGCGGCGGCCGGTCAGCGCCCGGACCGGGACGACCGGAACCACCTCCGACGGGGGGCGGCTGTATGTGGACACGTTCGGACAGGAGACGCAGCTGGCCGGGGCGCAGCTGGACCGGTATCAACTGGTGATCAAAGTGTTGATGCTGATGCACAAGTCGCGGTTTGAGCAGCTGATGGCGGAGCGCCGCGCCGCCGCCGGAGATACGGCGGAACCCACCGTTGCGGAAGCGCCGTCCGCTGAAACCGAAACGGAGACCGGAACGGAAGCAGATGAGCAGGCGGTTCCGTCTGCTCCGGAGAAAGAGGCGGCGGAGCCGGAAGCGGCGGTGCCGACTGCGGCGGAAGCGATACCGGAATCCTGAGCCGGCCGTTGTTGCATCGCGAAGAACGACGCGAAGAGACGGCGTTGTGTTCAGGACATCCGCTGCTGAAAAAATATTACGGGAGACGGGCCGTCGATCATGGGGCGCCGTTCTCCCGTGCTTTTTTTTTCGTCTTTTTCCTGAAGATTTCCGGTGCGGCGACCGCGGATGAAGCTGCCGTCGCCACGTTGCGATACGGGTTCAGCGCGGCTGATTGCCCCAGGTATCGGTATGGATCTTTTCCGGTTTGTATTTGTCTTTGGGGCGTTCCGCGCCGGTCGGATAGCCGATGGAGATGACGTTCAGCGGCAGTACGCCGGGGGTCAGCTTCAGGACGCGGCTGACGGCGGCGACCCGGTCCTTGTTGGGATAGACCCCCAGCCAGACCGCGCCCAGTCCGGTGGCTTCCGCGGCGAGCAGAATGTTTTCCGTGGCGGCGGAACAGTCCTGCACCCACATTTCCCGGCCCTCGCCTTCGAGGAATTCCTTTTCGACGCCGCAGACCGCAATGGCGCCGCCGGCTTTGGCGAGCATCCTGCCGGACGGCAGCGCCTCCGCCAGGGCGTCCAGCTGTTTCCGGTCCGTGATGACCACGAAGGCCCACGGCTGGGAGTTGCGCGCGGTGGGAGCGGCCATGCCGGCCCGCACCAGCGTCAGCAGCGCCTCCTGCGAAACCGGCGCGCCGGTATAACTGCGGACGCTCTTCCGGCTGTGGATGACGTCCAGCGTTCCCGGGATGGCGGCGGTGGCCGGCGGCGTGGCGGGGGGCGTCGCCGGATCCGGGGTGGTTGCCGGGACGGAGACCTTTACCGCGACCGGGCGGAACAGAACGACCAGCAGGGCCGCGATCAGCAGGAGAATGACGATGCGTTCATAATTCATGGCGAGTTCCTTTCTGAGTTTGATCCGGAGTCCCCCGGCGGAAGAACTCCATCAGTGCGCCGAAGCCGCAGAACCAGCGGCACCACAGCCGCGGCAGAAAAAACGATACGATGAGAAGGCCCGCTCCCGCCGCGATCATCCACCACGATTGCAATCGGAACGCGGAAAACGGTTCAAATGGTTGAAATCCGACCTGAAACAGAACCCCCGCGACGGTGAGATTGAGGATGATCCGGCGCAGATATCCGCCGGGGAAGGAGGCGGGAATGGAAAACGCGCATCCGGTTTTGCGTCCGGCCTTCGCCGCCAGCTCCTGCAGACAGCCGAACGGGCAGAGATGACCGCAGTAGAAATTCCGGCCGGTAAGAACGATGATCAGCACCACCGCCGCGAAAAGAAACAGCAGCCATGAAACCGCGGGATACGGCAGCGTGCGCATCCAGCCCGCCGTCTGCGCCAGCGAAAAATAGCCATGCGCGCAGAACCCGAGCATCGCGGCATTGACCGTCAGCTGGAGCACCCGCCACCCGCCGCGAAGCGGCCGGAACAGGACGATCAGATTTCCCGCGATCAGCAGCAGCGCCAGCCATTGCCGCCAGGAGAGTCCGGGGGATTCCGGCTGCCGTCTGGGCAATGGCGCCGCAGTGGCCGCGGCGCGGCTTAATACGGATTGCACTGTTTGAATCGCGGCCCGCGACGAGAGGGTGGCGCCGGTGACGGCATCCACCGGCAGTTGCAGCGCTTCCGCCGGAGTCCGCCCGGGAAAGGCGGCGAAAAGATCGGCGTCCAGCACCCGCCGCCAGTATTCCGGGTCCTCGGCGTTGGGCGGAAATTCGATCGAACGGATGACGCCGGAACCGGGATCCAGCAGGATGCGCACCGGCGTCGGCCCGCCGAAACCGGACACCGGATCGGTAATCGGGGAGGATTGCAGCAATCCGGGCGTTTTTTTCGACGCGGCTGCGACGGCGTCGGATTCCTTCCAGTTCCGGGCAAGCACGGCCAGCGCCGCCAGCGCGGCGGCAAACAGCAGGGCGCCGAAACGGGCGGCGGCTTTCGGCAGGTACATGAGTGCTCATCTCCTTTCAGATCCATCGGAATGTACTGGAAAATGCGGAAAAATACAAGCTGTATATGTGCAGTTCCTTGCGGGTTTTTTCGGAAAAGTGTTGACATTTTTTTCAAAGTGCTTTATAATTTAGTCGCAAGAGGTGTGCAATTTGGAGCAGTTCTGCAGTCGATTCAAGCACGGAAGTCCATTTCAAAACAACCCCCTGAAAGGAGTGTGATCATGAAGAAAATGTTCTCCGCCGAATCTTGCCGCCGTTTCACGCTGATCGAACTTCTGGTGGTGATCGCGATCATCGCGATTCTGGCGGCCATGCTGTTGCCGGCCCTGAACAAGGCCCGGGAGTCGGCGCGGACGATTTCGTGCACCAACAACCTCAAGACCGTTGGTCTGATGATGACGTTCTACGGGGATACCTACGATTATCTGCCGCCGTCCAACATGGCGTTGTGGTTCTCCTCCATGGGTTCGTCCGGCCGCTGGCCGATCGTGTTGAGCAAGGCGTATTACAAGGGCGACATGCTCAGCAATTTGGTCAAGACGAAGAGCACCAACCCCTTCACCTGCCCGACGGTCATGCCGATCGCTTCCTCCTACCAGATGAGCAAGGGGTATAAGGATCAGGTCAACTGGACCTATCTGCGGATGCACAGCGTCGGTTACGGCGGTGGCGGCGGATTCGACCTGGCGGACAACTATCGTCAGAACGGCAGCTGCTTCGTCAAACCCAGCCGGATTCTGTATCCTTCCGTCGGTATTCTGGTGGTGGACGCCGCCGTGCAGAACACGACCGGGAGCGTTTATTCGACGGGTTACTGCAACGCCAACGGGGACTATAGCGCCGGGATCAACCTCAACAACCATCTGCGTGCCGCCAGCGCCCTGGACAATCAGGCCTGCCGCCCGAACGTGCTGCATCGCGGCGACGGCAACACGGTGAGCCTGCTCTATGCCGACGGTCATGTCGGTGCCCAGAACCGGATGGCGATCAAGCAGCATCAGGTGGACCTCCTGCATGCCAAGAAACTGCTGGCGGCGGGGAACTGAGAAATGCGGTTTCTGAAGCAGACCATGATGACCGCCGCGCTGGCGGCGGTCGTGGGCATCCCGGCGGCCTCCGGGGCGTCGAAGCCGCTGAACGACTCGTTCACCGATCACGGCGTCTGTACGCCGGTCAGCAGCCTGCTGGGCATCACGTCCGCAAACGGGCCGGGGAACAGCGATGTGCTGGTCGGGGCGCTGAGCGATCATCGCGGTCCCTATGGACTGCTGATCCTCGATACGGAGAGCGGGAAGTGTGAACAGCGCGATTATCCCTTCAAGCCCAGTTCGTTCCACAGTATTTTCGCTTCGTTGCTCGGCGGCAACAACCGATACTATCTCAATCACTCAAGTCATTTCATTGAGTTCGATCCGGAGACGCTGACGTTCACGTTTGTCGGCAAAGTTCACGACGGCATGTCCATGGGTATGACCGAGGATCGGAACGGCGTGATCTGGTCCGTCACCTATCCGGACAGCGGCGTCATTTCCTTCGATCCGAAAAGTCGGAAATTGACCGATTACGGCTCGGTGAACAAGGAATCCTGGCCGCAGTATCAGCGCACGGTCGCGACCGACGACGCGGGCTGGGTCTACTTCGGCATCGGGAATACCAAAGCGCAGATCATGGGATTCAATCCGGCGACCCGCAAGACCATTGCCGTGTTTCCGCAGTCGAAACGCCCGGCCCAGACCTCCGGTCAGGTCTTTCCCGGCGCGGACGGCAAGGTTTACGCGACGGTGACGCGGTTGCCCAACTACCGCAGCATGGAACACGCCTGGACCGAAGCCCGGAAAAAAGCGGACCTGCAATGGTATCGGCTGTACGACGGGAAGTTCGAACCGATTCAGGGACAGCCGGAAGTGACGCTGCGCCCGGTGAAGGCCGGCAGCCAGAATTTCGCGAACTACGCGCTGCGGAACAACCGCAAGGTGGAGATTTTCAACATCGTCGACCGGTATTGCCGGATCGCCGACCCCGCCACCGACCGGAAGGTGACGCACAAGCTCGATTACAGCAGCGAAGGCGCCCATCTGATGAGCGTGGCCGCGGCCAACGGCAAGTTCATCACCGGCGGCACCGCCTTCCCGATGCGTAACTACATCTACGATCCGGGAAAAGACACCCTGATCAATCGTAACGGCACCGTCCAGTGGAATACCGTTCTGCCGTGGAAGAACCACGTCTTCGTCGGCGGTTACAACGGCGGTTACCTGATCGACTGGGATCTGGACGGCAAGGAATTCCGGGAATTTCCGCGGAACATTCTCGATTCGCACGACAATCCGCGCTGCATCGGCCGCGCCGTGCCGGACGTGATTCGCCCGCATACCCTGGAAATCACCGCGGACGGCCGCTACGTGATGATGGGCGGCACGCCGGAATACGGGCACACCGGCGGCGGTCTGGCGATCTGGGACCGGCAGACGGACCAGTTCCGGGTGCTGAAGAACGAGGCTCTGCTGAAGGATCTGTCGATCTATACGCTGACGGCGTTGCCGGACGGCCGGGTGTTCGGGGGGACTTCGGTGGTGGCCGGTACCGGCGGACAGGTCAAGGCGAAGGAGGCGCGCTTCTTCGAACTGGATCCGGCGACCGGAAAAATTCTCTGGGATGGCGCACTGCTGCCCCGCGTTCAGACTTATCACGATACGATGCTCACGCCGGACGGGAAGATTCTCGGAATTGCCGACAGCGAACGCATCTTCGTTTTCGACCCGGCGACCCGCAAGGTGGTGGCCACCGGGACTACCGGGGAATACGGACCGGCCGTCTGGCAGCAGGGGCCGCGGATGTTCGTGACGGACGGTACGAACTATTATCTGCTGTGCCGCAACCACATTCTGCAGCTGAATCCGAAGGATGGAAAGATTCTGCGCGCATTCGAGTCTCCCGTGCCGATTCAGGTCGGCGGGGATATTCTGAACGGTCGGCTGTATTTTGCCAGCGGTTCCCATCTGATCAGTTTTCAACTGCCGGAAAAACAGGATTGACGGTTTTCCATGGCTGTGAATCGGGAAAATAAGCGGGAGTCCGGTTACCGGGACGTCGTGAATTATCTGGAAGCCCAGATCGTCAGCGGCGTTCTGGCGCCCGGCGCCCGCATTCCTTCACTGCGGCGTCTCTGCGGCAAGTTCAACATTTCGATGGGAACCGCGGTGCGGGGCATCGAAGTGCTGGCGGCGCGGGGCAAGGTGGAAACCCGTCGCGGTTCCGGCGTCTATGTCAAGAGCCATGCGGCGATTCCTGCCGGCAACGGGGCCGGACCGCGGTTTCGCGTGGGAGCCGTGATCGCCGATACCTCGGGGCTGCAGAACAGTTACTGCGCCCATGCGCTGCGCGGCATCATGGAGGCGGCACTGGAAGCCGGAGGAGTGGTGCAGGTGTATTACATTCCGGTGTTCAACCATAAGCTGCTGCCGGACATCACCGCCATCAGCAGGGATCTGGATCTGCTGATTCTGCTGGGGGAATACGACTGGAAGATGAAGGCGCTGGACAGCAACTGTCCGGTGGTGGGCATCGAAATGGAACACATTTACGGCGGGGTCTGTTCCTGCATTTCCGTGGATTCCCGGAGTGCGGCGGAGACGGCCTGCGGTTTTTTCCATGACCGCGGCTGCCGGCTGGTGCGGATGGTGGAGATTCCGCATCTGCCGGTACACTGGGAGCGGGCGCGCTATTTCCGGGCGCTCTGGGACGGCGAGCTGGAGGTGGTCACCTACCGGGACCCGACGTCCGTGGATGAAATCAGCGTGCTGGATGTTTCCGATCCCGAGGTCGGATACTGGTTTTCCAGCGGCACGATTTACCAGCGCCGGGCGTTGCCCTACCGGGAGACGACCGGACGGGTGCTGGCAGCGGAGCGGCATGTGCTCTCCATCGACGGAAAATCGCTGGTGGTGCCGCAGTATGAACCGTCCAACACCATCGGGGTGGACTGGTATGATCTCGGAGTTGCCGCTTTTGAAGAAGGGCGGCGGCGCATGGAGAATCCGGGGTCGTCCGCCCGCCGGATCGGTATTCCCGGGCGGCTCCACCTGTACCAGCCGCCCGCGGCAAAGGCCGACCGGCGGCGGTCTTCCGTGTCTGCACCGGTGATGGAGACGGCCTGCGTTGCTTCGTGATTCCGGGTCCGGGGGGTATATGGGCCGGCGCCGGGGCGTTGATTTGTATTATCGCCCCGGCGCCATTATATTATAACCGGTGCGTGTTCCGGTTGCCGTTCAGGGCGGCCGGAGCGGAAGGATAGCAGGAAGAAGGGAAACCGCGTGTGAGAGGTGCGGCCGGCCGCCGAACCGCATCCGTGGTTTTCGCCGGTGCGGGAAGCGGAGGAAGTTCCGGTCCGGCGGACGCGGCAAACGCGTCGGAAAAAGGAGTGTCGCAGGATGCCGGAAATTGCCGTTCTGATGCCGGTGCACAATGCCGGTCGTTTTGTGGCTGCGGCGGTGGCATCGGTGTTGCGGCAGAGTTTTCGGGACTTCGTGCTGTTCGCCTGCGACGACGGTTCGTCGGACGACTCATGGGATGTTCTGCGGGAGATGGCCGGAGTGGACGACCGGATCCGGCTGTTGCGCAATCCGCGCAATCTGGGGGTTACCGCGACCCTGAACCGGTTATGGCGGGAGGCGGGGGAGGAATTCCCTTTCTGTGCCCGCATGGACGCCGACGACATCGCCCTGCCGGAGCGGCTGGAAATGCAGCACAATTACCTGCTGGAACACCCGGAAGTGCACGCGGTCGGCTGCTTTCTCGAAATGATCGATGAAACCGGGCGCCCGATCGGCTGCCGCCGTTATCCGGAGACCGCGGCGGAGGTACACCGGTCGTTGCTGCTCGGCAATCCGCTGCCGCATCCGGCGCTGCTGCTGCGTTCGGAATTATATCGGAAGATGGAGGGATACCGTCCGGTGCATGGCGCGGAGGATTATGACTTGTGGCTGCGGTCGGCGGCGGCCGGGTTCCGGTTCGCCAATGTGCCCCGGGTGCTGCTCCGGTACCGGGTCAGCGCCGGTCAGGTGAAACAGCGTTCGCTCAAGCCGACGTTGCGGTCCACGCTGCGGTTGCAGCGGCGTTACCTTTTCCGCAGCGGTTTTTTTTCACTGCCGGCGTTGTTTCATTATTTTGCGGGGAATCTGCTGCTGCTGCTGCCGGACCGGTGGATCATGAGACTTTTCATGCGCTTGACGGTTCGGCGGAAGGAGGAGGCGGAGCGGCAGGCATGAAACTGGCCATTCTGGTGGACGATCCGACCTGTTACGGCGGTATACAACAGTTTTCCCGCGATCTCGCCGGAATGCTCGGGGGGGACGGGCTGACGGTGGAGCTGCTGGCGTATTCCGGCGCACTCTCCGGGCTGAAGCCGTGCGACGCCCGGATCGTCCGGCTCAACGAGACGGAAAAGCGGCGCGGCGCCGTCCGGCTGCTGCGCGGAGGGCCGCAACGGTATCTTGCCTGCGGGCCGCTGCGGCTGGGAGCGCTGCTGCTTGACATTCCGCGAATCCGCCGGAGGATTCGCGAAGTGCTGCCGGGAGGGGATGTACTGCTGATCAACTCGTTTCATTCGGCGCATCTGTTTGTACCCCGGGAGGTGCTGCGGAACAATCGCGTGATTTTCGTCCAGCACACGTCTCCTTCACAACTTTACCAGTGGCGTTATGATTTCGGAGGATGGCTCCGGCGGTGGAAAATTGAATTGTTCAATCGTTATGTGGATGCTCTGGTGACGCTCTCGCCGCTGGAAGAAGCCGGGCTGGCGCGCTACCTGCGGCTGGACGGAAAACTGGTTCGCGTGATCCGGCATCAGACGAATCTGCCCGAAACGACGGCGCTGGCATCCGGCGATCCCCGTGAAGTCCTTTTTCTGGGACGGCTGACGGCATCGAAGCGGGTGGACCGGATTCTGCAGGTGGCCGCTGCGGCGCCGCAATTCCATTTTCATCTGTGCGGGGACGGTCCGGAGGAAGGAAAATGGAAGCGGGCCGCCGCCGGATTGAAGAACGTCCATTTTCATGGCTATGTGAAGGAGCCTTCGACGTGGCTGCGGCGGGCCGGGATCGTGATTTTCACCTCGGATTTCGAGGGTTATCCGATTGCGGGCATCGAGGCGACCGCCTACGGAAAGCCGATCGTCGCGCTCCATACCTTTCCCGCGGCGGCGGATCTGGTCGTCAACGGGAAAAACGGGCGTCTGCTGGAGGATTTCACGCCGGAAGGGGTGGCGGCGGCGCTGGAAGAGGTGGCTCGGAATTATCCGGCCTGCTGCGCCGGAGCGTTGGCGGAGCGGGACAAGTTTTCGGGTACGGTGATTCACAAAGCCTGGCGGGAGCTGCTGCGGGATTTGAAGGAAAGGGAGATGCGTCGGAAATGAAGATTCTGGAAATCCTGCCGCGTCTGCATTGCGGCGGCGCGGAGCGTTTCGTCGTGGACCTCGCCAATGAGATGGTTCGGACGGGAGAACATGAGGTGACACTTCTGTGCGTCAACCGGATTCTGCCGGGAGACTTTCTGGCACAGCAGCTGGATCCCGCCGTGAAGCTGATTGATCTGGGGATGCCGGAAACGATGACAGGGGCGATTCTGGCCATGCTGCCGGTGTGGAATGTCATTTCCCGGGAATGCCCGGATGTCGTGCACACCCATCTGGGAGGGATTCAGCTGGCCGCATTCCCGGAACTGTTTCACCGACCCCGGGCCGAGTATTTCTATACCGTACACAATGATGCTTTTGTGGATGCGGGGAACCGGCTGTGGCTGAAAAAACTGTTGTTTCGCGCGGGGGTGCGTCCGGTAACGATTTCACCGGAGTCGGAACGCAGTTTTGTCGCGGCCTACGGTTTTGAAGCGCCGGTGATCGAGAACGGCTGCGGGGCGAAGATGCCGGGCGCGGCGGAGCTCGCGGCGGTGTCGGCGGAGGTGCGCTCGTGGCGGAGTACGCCGACTTCGCGGCTGCTGCTGAACATCGCGCGCTTCAGTCCGCAGAAGAACCAGATCGCGCAGGCGCGCGCTGCGGCGGCGCTGGCGGCGGAGGGAGCGGACTTCGATCTGGTGTTCATGGGGAACGATGCAGATGAGGAAATCCGTTCGGCGATCCAGGGGTTGAACTGTCCGCGAGTGCACATTGCGGGGCTGCGTTCGAATCCGCTGGCGTATCTGGCGCAGGCGGATTATCTGTCTTTGTTTTCGGAAATGGAGGGGTTGCCGATTACTTTGCTGGAGTCGTTCGCGCTGGGGATTCCGGCGTGTGTGACGCCGGTTGGGGGGATGAGGGATCTGGTGGAGGACGGGGTGAACGGCCTGGTGTCGGCCGACACGTCGGAATCTTCCATCCGGGTAACGCTGGAGCGGGCGCTGGCATTGGACACGGCGGAACGGGCGCGGCTGGGAGAAGGGGCGCGGGCGTCTTTCGCGCCGTATTCGATGGAACGGTGCGCGGAACGGTATCTGCGGCTTTTCGGGCAGGCGGTCGATGGAGACATGGAGGTATTTTGAGAAGGTGCGGATGATGGAAGAAACTGCCGGAGAACGGCTCCGGGTCGTGACCAATACCTTTGCTCTCTATCTGAGAATGTTCGTGAGCATGGGGATTTCCATTTACGCGATGCGTCTGCTGCTCAGCCGTCTCGGATGGGATGGGTATGGGGTTTATACCGCGGTGATCAGCCTGGTGACCATCGGCGGATTTTTCAACGGGGCGCTGCAGAACACGGTCCAGCGCTTTCTGAACGTCGAGGTGGGGCAGCAGCGCATGGATGGAGCCCGGAAAGCGTTTTTCGCCGGAATGGTGATGTTCTGCTGCCTGAGTTTTTTGATTTTGTTGCTGGGAGAGAGCGTCGGACGCTGGTATCTGCACTCCAAAATGCAGATACCGGAAGCGTTTCACGGTGAGGTGGAGTGGCTGTACCAGTTGTTGCTGGTGGGATTTCTGGTCCGCGTTCTGCAGCTGCCCTATTACATGGTGATTATCGCATTCGAACGCATGGAGATTATTGCGCTGGCGGGGATTCTGGAATCCCTGATGAATCTCGGTTCCATTCTGGCTCTGTGCTGGTTTTCCTCGCCGTTGATCGGCTACGCCCTGCTCATGGTCGGCAATGTGCTGGTTTTGCTGCTGATTTATGTCTATTATTGCCACAGACATTATCCGGAGGTGGTGCGATTGCTGCCGTTGCGTCCAGACCGGGCGTATCTCAGGCGGATGTCGGTTTTTTCCGGCTGGATCATCTGGGGCAGCTGTGCCGCGGGGATTGTTCAGCAGGGCATGGGGCTGCTGGTCAACAGTTTCGGGGGGGTCGCCATCAATGCGGCGTTGGGATTGTGTCAGCAGATTTCCAATGCGGTAAATGTGTTTGTAACCAATTTTCAGACGGCGTTCTGCCCTCATCTGGTCAAAACCTGTACGCGTGGTGACCGGGATGACCTTCACTATCTGGTCTGCCGGACGGCGAAATATTCCTTTTTCCTGCTTTCCTTCATTGTGTTCCCCATTCTCGGGAATCTGGATTATGTCATTACGTTCTTTGCCCGCGACTCCCATGAATATACGAAGATTTTTCTATGTTTTTCCATGGGGTTTCTGCTGCTGAACTCCTTTGCCTGTCCCCTGTTCACGACCATTCACGCCACGGGAAGAATCGAATTTTACCAGGCGACCGTCGGGGTGCTGATGATGCTGATTCTGCCGCTTGCCTATCTTTTCCTGAAACTGGGATTCCCGTTCTATT
>CASFXO010000226.1 GCA_949298665.1 uncultured Lentisphaeria bacterium | reverse complement strand
TTCCACGACAACGCCGGGGTGATCACGTTCAATGACAAGGTGGATCTGGTCTACAAGGTGGAAACCCACAACAGTCCCTCCGCGCTCGACCCCTACGGCGGTGCCATGACCGGCATCGTCGGCGTCAACCGCGACCCGCTCGGCACCGGGCAGGGGGCGGATCTGCTGATCAACGTCTGGGGATATTGCCTGGGATCGCCGTTTACCGAAGACAAGGACGTGCCGGAAGGTTTGCTGCATCCCCGGCGGCTGCGGGACGGCGTGCACAAAGGCGTCATCGACGGCGGCAACCAGAGCGGCATTCCCTACGGCAACGGCTGGGAATATTTCGACGAACGCTACATCGGCAAACCGCTGGTCTACTGCGGCACGGTCGGCACTCTGCCGAAAACCGTGGCCGGCGTCAAGGGCTGTGAGAAATCGATCCGCCCCGGCGACCTGATCGTCATGGGCGGCGGCCGCATCGGCAAGGACGGCATCCACGGCGCGACCTTCTCCAGCGAGGAACTGCACAAGGACAGTCCGGTGCAGGCGGTGCAGATCGGCGACCCGATCACCCAGAAGAAGCTCAGCGACTTCATCTACGAGGCGCGGCAGCGCGGACTGTACCGGTTCATCACCGACAACGGCGCTGGGGGGCTCTCCTCCAGCGTCGGGGAAATGGCCGAACTGTGCGGCGGCTGCCGGATGGATCTCGGCAAGGCGCCGCTCAAGTACGCGGGACTCGATCCCTGGGAAATCCTGGTGTCCGAAGCGCAGGAACGGATGAGTTTCGCGGTGCCGCCGGAGCACATCGAGGAATTCCGGCGTCTGGCGGCCGACCGGGATGTGGAAGTGAGCGTGCTGGGGGAATTCACCGATGACGGTAAATTCCACATGGAATACAACGGGAAAACCGTCGCGCTGCTGGATATCGGCTTCATGCACGACGGGTTGCCGCGGCTCCGGCTCAGTGCCCGGTGGAAGGCGCCGGTTTTCCCCGAACCGGAAATCGCCGGGCGGGATGTCGCCGCCGATTTGACGGCGATGGCGGGGCGGCTCAACATCTGTTCCGACGAATTCAAGGCGCGCCAGTACGACCACGAGGTCAAGGGGCTCAGCGTGACCAAACCCTTCGTCGGCAAATGCCGGGACGTGGCGGCGGACGCGACGGTGACCATGATCGAGCCGCTTAGCACCGAAGGGGTGATTCTGTCGAGCGGCATTCTGCCGCGTTACAGCGACATCGACACCTACCACATGGCCGCGTCGATTACGGACCTGGCGATTCGCCGGATCATTGCCGTGGGCGGGGAACTCGGTCATATCGCCGGGCTGGACAACTTCTGCTGGCCGGATCCGGTGCAGAGCGAAAAGACCCCGGACGGGGAATACAAACTGGCCCAGCTGGTGCGGGCCAATCAGGGACTTTATGATTACACGAAAGCCTTCCGGGTGCCGCTGATCTCCGGGAAGGATTCGATGAAGAACGACAGCACCCGCGGCGGGCGCAAGATCTCGATTCCGCCGACGGTGCTCTTCAGCGCCATTGCCAAAATGAAGGATGTGCGCAAGGCGCTGACGCTTGACTTCAAACGCCCGGGCGAGTGGATCTACGTGATCGGGAAGACCTTTGCCGAACTCGGCGGGTCCGAATTCTACGCCATGCTGGGCGCGGTGGGCAACCGGGTGCCGCAGGTCGACGCCGCCGGCGCGGTGGCGATTTATGAAAAGGTCGCCGCGGCGACGCAGGCCGAACTGGTCGAAGCGCTCCATACGCCCGCTCTCGGCGGGCTCGGCATCGCTTTTGCCAAGATGGCGATGGCGGGGCGGCTCGGTGCGGACATCGATCCGGAAAAGGTGCCGCAGGAAGGCGGACTGAGTCTGGAAGAGCTGCTGTTCTCCGAATCGAACAGCCGCTTCGTGGCGGCGGTGGCGCCGGAACGCGCGGCGGAATTTGAAAAACTCCTTTCCGGGGTGCCTTTCGCCCGGGTCGGGGTGGTCACCGCCGAACCGGTGTTGAAGATCGGTACCGTTCAGGTGCCGGTGGCGGCGCTTCTGGATTCCTACAAGGGGACGCTGGATCAGATTTGAACCTGGCGGAGCACAGTTGTCCAGCCGCGGCGGCGGGAAAGGCGGACGTTGTCATGCCGCTTTATCCCGCTGACGCGGTGA
>CASFXO010000225.1 GCA_949298665.1 uncultured Lentisphaeria bacterium | reverse complement strand
CGACACGGTGTCCAGGGCGCTGGTCGCCTCGTCGAGAATCAGAATCGCGGGATTTTTCAGAATGGCCCGGGCAATGGCGAGGCGCTGTTTCTGTCCACCGGACAGGCTGGAACCGTTTTCTCCGATGACGGTGTCGAAGCCGCGCGGCAGTTTCAACACGAATTCCTCGACATTGGCCAGTCTGGCGGCGAGTTCGACCTCTTCGCGGGTGGCGTCTTTTTTGGCGTAGGCGATGTTGTCCCGGATGGTGCCGCTGAAGAGGAACGGCTCCTGCAGGACGACTCCGATGTTGCCGCGGTAACCCTCCAGCGAATAACGCCGCACGTCGACGCCGTCGACCGTCACCCGCCCGGAGGTGACGTCATAAAAACGCATGATCAGGTTGCTGGCGGTGGATTTTCCGCAGCCGGACGGGCCGACGAAGGCCACCTTTTCCCCGGGAAGAATATCCAGATTGAAGTTCCGCAGCACCGGCGTGTCCTTGTATTTGAAATCCACCTGTTCAAAGGTGATGTGACCCTTGAGCCGTCCGGGATGGATGGGATTGGGATCTTCCTTGATTTCCGGAATGACACTGAGCAGCCGGGTGATGCGCGCGGCGCCGGCCAGCCCCTGCGAGATGGCGGCGGCGCTTCCGGAGAGAGCGTTGATCGGATTGAGCAGAATCCCGACATAGGCGTAGAAGGCGGCGAAATCCCCGTAGGTCAGGCCGCCGTTGCGGACCAGGGAGATGCCGGCGCCGATCAGCAGCAGGTAGTTCAGAGCGCAGAGCACGTCGCAGATGCTCCAGCAGAAGTTGGAGTTGATATTGAGCTGGATGTGCAGATCCAGCGTCGGGCGCATGGTATTGAAGAAGTTCCGGCAGGCGGACCGCTCCCGGGCGAAGGACTTGACTACCTTGATGCCGTTGATGTTTTCGGAGAGGTTGGCGGAGATTTCCGACATCTTCTCCTGGATCAACAGGGCGTCACGGCGGAGAATTTTCTTGAAGTGCAGGAAGTTGAAGAAATGCAGCGGCAGCACGCATACCACGATCAGCGCCAGCTGGACGTTGATGAAGAACAGCAGGATGATGATCGTCAGCGCCGTCAGGATCTGGTCCGACATCGAAATCATCAAACTGACCAGCTGCTGCAGCAGCGACACGTCGCTGATGACGTTGGAGATCAATTTCCCCGTGCGGTATTCGTCGTAGAATCGCAGCGACAGGCTTTGCAGATGCCGGAAGAGGCGGCTGCGCACGTCCAGCAGAACCCGCATGATCGTGTACGTCCCGAGGTAACCGGAAATATATCGGATGATGCAGCGGAAGGCATAGATGATCGCAATGGCGGCGCAGAGCAGGTAAAAGAGGTTGTAGTCCGCCGCCGGCAGGATTTTGTCGATGGCGATTTTGAGCATCCACGGTGTGGCCAGGCCGAGAAGAGAGAAGAGAATCTGGACGATGATCGCGCCTGCGAGCAAACCGCGATAGGGCCGGATCAGGTCGACGAATCTGAAATCGGTCATAATGGTGTCAGTGCGAGTCTTCGTTTGTGGTTCTGAATCACAGGCTGTGAAAAATGCGTTCTGCTATTAATGTATTGCGCTTCATCGCAAAAACCAGCGCCTGCGCAAAAAAAAGTGAAAAATCCGCGGCTTTCCTCCTCTTGACAAAATCCGCACTGCCGGTTATGTTGGTAAGCATTGGTTCGGTTGAAAAACTTGCGGAAAGCGGGGAGTAGCCCATGATGGCGGAAATCAGAAAACTGGAAACACCGGAGTCGTTGCAGATCATCCGGGACATCGCGGCCGATGTCTGGCCGAAAACCTTCCGGAACATTCTTTCTCCGGAACAGATCGTTTATATGATGAAGATGATGTACGCCCCTGAAGTGATGGAGCGGGAACTGGCGGACGGTTTTTATTTTGACGCGCTGTTTCTGGACGGTGAACCGGCGGGGTATGTGTCTTATTCGGCATACGATGAGCCGGGCGAGGCCAAACTGCACAAGGTGTATCTGCTGGAGAAATATCAGGGGCAGGGATATGGTTCGCTGCTGCTGCGCCATGTGGCCGATCGCTGTCGGGAACTGGGTTTCCGGGGACTGCGGTTGAACGTCAACAAACACAATGAACGCGCCCGACGCGCGTATCTGCGCAACGGTTATCAGGAGATCGAGTCGGTCAAGATCGATATCGGCGACGGCTTCTTCATGGATGATTTCGTGATGCGGCGGGAGCTGTAACGGGGGCGCCGGGCCGTTCCAGCGTCAACTCCAGCAGTCGGATTTCCCCCAGAAAAAATCCGGTGGTCCGGTAATAACTGACGTATTCGATCCGGCCGTTTTCCCGGGCAAGTTCCCCATGCCCGCATCCGGCGTAACTCCAGGGGACGTCGGTATCCGCTTCCGGCTTCAGTGTTTCCGTGATGACCAGCGGCGCCGACCACGGACCTTCCGGCGCGGGCGCGGTGCGCAGTGCGAGTCGGTTCTGCAGCGGCAGGCTGTAAATCGCCAGATAGCAGCCGAGATGGCGGTTGTAATGCACCGTCAGGATCGGCGCGGCATCCATGACCGGAACCGACCGGGAGGCGTCCTCGCTCCATTCCCCGTTGCCGCAGAAAAAAGTCCAGGCGTCGCGTTTGTCCGCCCGGTCGAAGGGCGCTCGTCCCAGCAGGATCGGCCAGGAAAATCCCTCCTGGCGGCAGCCGTAGGCGTAGAGCATGCCGTCCACCGCCACCGCGCCGTGCCCCAGCTGGATGTCGCCCGCGGGAAAGAGCAGCGGCGGGCGTTCGGGGGGCAGGGTGGGATCGTTCCAGCGCGCGACGGACATTCCAAGAGGGTGAAAGTCCCACGGGCCGTTTGAGCCGCAGCGCAACAACGTGTAGAACACCCACGCCCGGCTGTCGTCCGGTGCCGCGACCAGTGGACCGGGCCAGGTGGAATAACGGCTGCGCTGTTTTTCCGGGATCTGCGGAGCAAAGTATCGGCGATTATAGGCCGCCTCGTCCGGCAGCAGCGGAAGCACTTCGCGTGAGACGCCTGATTCATCGGTGTAGTCTCGAAAATGCCATTCTCCGGGGGCTCCTTGCGGGTTGGAAAGCACGCTGAGGGTGTTGCTGCGCCAGTTACTGCCGTCGATTCCCGGGCGGGTGGTCACGGTGTCGCCGAAGAGCCAGAAGGATTTTCCGTGCCAGCCGCCGCTGTAGCCGCCGTCCCGGCAACGGACCGAGTCATCGAATTGCAGCGGTCCCAGATCCCGCACTCCGGCGATGACTGCCGCCGGCGGCGGTTCCGGATGGACAACGCATCCCGGAAGCATTCCGGCGACGGCGAGTGCGATACTCAGCATATACGGCAGACGCACGGCGATCGGACTCCGTGATGTTCAGTGCTGACGGCGCCGGGCTCCGAGCAGGACCGCGTCCCGCAGCTGAGGCGGCGTCATTAATTTCTGCCAGTTGGTTTCGAAATCCGGAGAAGAAATGATCTGAGCAATCGCCGCCAGGGCCTTCAGATGGAAATTCCGCTGGTCGCGACTGCCCGCCAGTACGAAGATCGCGTGCACCGGCGGCTCATCCGGATCGAACGTGACGCCGTCCGGACATTTGACCAGAAACAGCGCAAACCGGTTCGTTCCCGGCACGATCAGGTGCGGCAATGCGATGCCGGGCGCGATGACGGTGCTGCTTTCGGCTTCCCGTTCCTGCAGCAGCCGCAGCGTCTCTTCCGGGCTGATGTTCAATTTGCGGGAGAAGTCCCGTGCCGCCAGTCCCAGGAATTCCTCCAGCGTCATCGGGCCTTCGTAAATGGCGGCATCCGCGTTTTCCACCAGCCGGTCGAATTCATCCTCGACAATGTTGTCGCGGGTACGGATGATCTCACGCAGTTCGCTTTCCAGCCGGTGGTCGGTCAACTGCCGGTTGGTGATCCGTTCGACCAGATGCATCAGGGCATATTCCCGGCGGACCCGCCGACCGCAGCAGAGAAAGATTACCAGCGCCGCGGCGATGATGCCCAGACAAATCTGGATCACTTCCGCCCCCATGTCCACAATCAACACCGTAAACCCGAGGATGCAGCAGATCTGCAAGTAAGGATAGCCGGGGGATTTGAAGGTGGGACGATAGTTCTGAATCCGGCTTTCACGCAGAATGATCACCGCAAGATTGATCAGTACATAGGAAGCCATGATGACCGCCGAAGCCGCTTTTACGAGGGTATCCAGCGGCAGCTGCAGTACCAGCAGCATCAGCCCCCCCGTCACGGCCACGGCAACGATCGGCGTTTCTTTTTTGCCGGTGGTGCTCGCCAGAAATCCGGGGAGCAGCTGATCGCGGCCCATGGCCACCGGATAGCGGGACGCCGCCATGATTCCGGCGTTGACGGTGGTGATGAAGGCCAGGAGTGCGGCGGCCGTTACCAGCCAGTAGCCGGTAGAACCGTAATATTTTTTCGCCGCGTCCGCCAGCGGTGTCAGAGAACCGGAAAGTTCATCCGGCGGCAGAATGCCGGTGGTGACCAGCAGAATCAACACATACAGCAGCGTAACCGTGAAAATCGAGCTGAGAATGCCCAGCGGGATACTGCGGCGGGGCGTTTTCACCTCTTCCGCCACGCTGCTGACCTTGAGCAGGCCGCCGAACGATACGAAAACCAGCGCCGCGACCGGGAGCACGGTGGAGAGGTTTTTGCCTTCCAGGAAGAACGGCTGGTAACGGGCGGGCTCAATATGGGGTACCCCGGCAACGATGTAGCCGAACATGATCAGCAGCAGGGCAAACACCATCAGCACTTCCAGCGCGGCCGCCTCTTTTGTCCCGATCAGATTGACTATCAGGAAAAAGATGGTGGAGGCCGAAGCCACCAGCACCAGATCGAGGCCGAACATTTCGCTCAAAACCGCGCCCAGCCCGTAGGCGGCGAAAGCGGTTTTCAGCACCAGCGCCAGCCAGCTC
>CASFXO010000224.1 GCA_949298665.1 uncultured Lentisphaeria bacterium | reverse complement strand
AAAATGAGTTTGTTCACCGTGATTGCCGATGCCGCCGCCGCACCTGCCGCCGCACCTGCCGCCGCGCCCGCGGGCGGAGCGGCTGCCCAGCCCCAGCCCAACGGCCTGCTCAGCATGTTGCCGCTTTTCATTATTTTCGGGGTGATGATTTTTTTGATGATGCGCTCGCAGAAGAAGCAGCAGCAGAAACGCCAGCAGATGCTGGACCGGGTGACCAAGGGGGCCCGGGTCATGCTCAACAGCGGCATGCTCGGTACGGTGGTGGAAGTCCGGGATAACTCCTACATCGTGGAAATCGCGGACAAGGTGCCGGTCGAAGTCGTCAAGAACGGTATCGGCGACGTGCTGGACCAGGCCGCCGAAACCAAATAACCATATACGGAAATCCGCCGGAGTGCTGATCTTATGAATAAGCGACCGCTTTTGCTCAGAACCCTGATCGCCGTGGTGGTGATCGCGGTATTTGCCTTTTCCATTCATCCGCTGGCACAGCGGGATTTCTACGAAACCTTCACTTCCTTGTTGAAGGACCGCAAGGACCCGGTGGCCGGTGAACTGATTCAGGATGCGAAGAAACTGCAGGATGCGAATCCGGAATTGTATCCGTCCCAGGCTCTGCTTCAGGCCGCGGATTCCAAGGGCGTGGATCTGAAAAGCCGCGTCAAGGGCGAGGCGCTGGAGGATAACCGCGACGTCATGAGTCTGATCCGCAAGGAGGCGTCCAGTTCCATCCGTCTCGGCCTGGACCTCAACGGCGGGGTGGAATTCGTGTTGAAACTGGTACCGGACCAGGAGTTTCTGGAAAAACTCAAGTCGGTCGGCGGCGAAACCGACGACCGGGCAGAGGTGGAAAGCCGGATGAAGGCGGAATTCGACCGGTATCGCGACATCGCCATCGAAATTCTGCGGGAACGGCTGGAAAAACAGAAGATTTTCGAAGCGGAAATCGCACCTTCCGGCAGCGATTATGTGTCGCTGAAGGCGCCGATCGTCGCCAAGGATGAAAAGCTGAAACTGCTCAATTTGATCTCCATGAGCGCCAAGCTCCGGTTCCGGCTGGTCCATCCGGACAACGACAAGCTGGTGTCCGCCTATCTGGCCGATCCCAAGGGGTTCGTCATGCCGGTGGGATATGAATTGCTGACCTCCACCGATTACCGTCCCGGGCAGGAACCGTTGAAGCGGTATTATTTCGTGGAGAACCGCTGGGTGATGGACGGCAAGGGGGTCAAGAACGCCTTCCCGAACCGCGACCAGTTCGGCCAGCGTAAAATCGCATTGACCTTCAATCCCGAAGGCGCGCAGGATTTCGCCCGGGTGACGACCGAATATGTCGGCCGCGAACTGGCGATCGTACTGGACGGCCGGCTCTATTGCGCTCCCCGGATCAACGAACCGATCAAAGGGGGCAGTGCGGAAATCTCCGGGAACTTCTCGGATGAGGAGTGCAAGAACATTTCCGATGCGCTGGTCAGCGGCAGTTTCCCGTTCCAGATCAAGGTGGACGCCGTGTTCGACACCGACCCGAAACTGGGGGCGGACAATGTGCGTAACGGCATCTGGGTGGGGGTGTTCTCGCTGCTGGCGGTGGTGGTTTTCATGTGCGGCTACTACCTCCTTGCCGGTATGGTGGCGGTGGTGGCGCTGGCGGTCAACGTGGTGCTGGTGCTGGGCGCGATGGCGGCGTTCGATGCGACGCTGACGCTGCCGGGGATCGCCGGGATCGTGCTGACGATCGGGATGGCGGTCGACGCCAACGTACTGATTTTCGAGCGGATCCGGGAAGAACTGCAGTCCGGCAAGAATCTTTACACGGCGATTGATCTCGGTTACGACCGGGCGCTGTCGGCGGTGCTGGACTCGAACCTGACGACGCTGATCACCTCGATCATTCTGATGGGGGTCGGGACCGGCGCGGTCAAGGGATTTGCCGTGACGCTGAGCATCGGGATTCTGACGAGCTTGTTTACGGCGTTGTTCCTGACCCGGCTGATCTTCGATGCGCTGGGGCGTTACTGGAAGCTCAATACGCTGAAAATGCACCAGTTCTTCCATCATCCCGATTTCAGTTTTCCGAAAGCGTGGCGGGTGGCGGTGCCGCTGTCGCTGGTGCTGATCCTGGCAAGCTTCGTGGTGTTTTTCGCACGCGGCAGAAATATGCTGGGGGTGGACTTCACCGGGGGGACGCAGGTGACGTTCGACTATGTGCAGCAGGTGCCGGTCTCCGATCTGGAACGGGCGCTGAAGGCGCTCGGCTACGATGCGACGGTTACCTACAAATACAACGCCGCGGTCAATGACAGCCGCAAGGTGGAAATTCTGATCCGGACCGACATGACCCAGGTCAGCGGCAATCCCAAGGAAGTGCTGGAAACGGCGTTGAATCGGCAGTTCCCGGATGCCCGTTTCACCGGCGGGCTGGAAAGTTCGGTCGGCGGCCTGATCGGCAAGGAGTTCAGCAAGGCGGCGCTGCTGGCGATCGGCCTGTCGATTCTCGGGATCGGGTTCTACGTGACGCTGCGTTACGAGCTGTCCTATGCGGTGGCCAGTATTCTGGCGCTGATGCACGACGTGATCATTGTGATGGGCATTTACGTGGCCATGGGGCGGACGGTTTCGCTGACGGTGGTGGCGGCGGTGCTGACGGTCATCGGGTATTCCATCAACGATACGGTGGTGGTGTTCGACCGGGTCCGGGAAAACGTCCGCAACAACAAGGGGACCTCTTACGTGGACGTGGTGAACATGTCGCTCAATCAGACCCTGAACCGGACGCTCTTGACCAGTCTGACCACTTTCCTGGTGGTGGTGGTGCTCTTCATTTGGGGTGGAGTGGCGATCAACGACTTCGTGCTGATCATGATGCTGGGGATTATCGTCGGGACGTATTCTTCGCTGCTCATCGCCAGCCCGATTGTGGCGGTCTGGCACAAGAAGGTGGCGCGTCTTGATCGGGCCGCGGCCACCGCGGACAAAAATCAGGAAGCGAAAGCCCGGTAACAGGCTGACGGTTTCGGACCGCCTCCGGTTGGAGGCGGTCTTTTTTTTGTCGCAGTGCGTGTTTGGAGGGAGGTGCGGAGGGAGATGGATGTTACGCTTCGTTCCAGCCGTTCTGAGCTGCCGGAACGTTGCCGGGAAGGTTGGGTGAATTCCAGAAACGCCTCCGGCTCGTACGGGAATATCCGGCGGATCAGGAGAAAATCAGGAACAATCCGAGCAGAATGCCGCCGCGCAGCCGGAACGGTTCGACCCGGAGTTTGAGCAGCAGGAGGTTTTCCAGATACAGAGCGGCGATCGCCAGCAGAAACAGGGCGGGGCCACCGAAAAGGAAAGCGGCTGCGCCCTCTTTTTGTCTTCGTCGAAGATATTGTTCGATGTGCATGAAATTCAGCTGAGAATGTCCAGCAGTTCCACCTCGAAAATCAACGCC
>CASFXO010000223.1 GCA_949298665.1 uncultured Lentisphaeria bacterium | reverse complement strand
AAACATTCCCGCCGAATTGCTTCCGCCGCCGACGCAGGCGCAGACCACGTCCGGCATGATTCCGGTCATTTCCAGGAACTGCTCCCGCGCCTCTACCCCGATGCACATCTGAAAATCCCGCACCATCATCGGAAACGGGTGCGGCCCCACCGCCGATCCGATGCAGTAAATCGAATCCCGGTAGTTGTGCAGATAGGAGTCGAACGCCGAATCCACCGCCTCCTTGAGCGTCTTCAGCCCGTGCGTAACCGGCACGACCTTGGCCCCGAGAATCCGCATGCGGGTCACGTTCGGCGCCTGCTTGGCGATATCGACTTCCCCCATATGGATTTCGCACTCCAGCCCGAAGTACGCGGCGGCGGTCGCCAGCGCCACACCGTGCTGTCCCGCGCCGGTCTCGGCGATCAGCCGCTTCTTGCCCATGAACTTGGCCAGCAGCCCTTCTCCCATGCAGTGGTTGAGTTTATGCGCGCCGGTATGGTTGAGGTCTTCCCGCTTCAGATAAATCTGGCTGCCGCCGATCTTGCGGGACAGACGTTCGCAATGATACACCGGCGTCGGCCGCCCCTGGAACTCCTTGCGGATCCGGCGCAGCTCGTTGATGAACTGGGCGGAGTGACAGATGGAGTTATACGCGGCGGTGATCTCCTCGAAAGCCGGTTTCAACTCCTCCGGCAGATACGCTCCTCCGAATTCCCCGAACCGGCCATTCCGATCCGGATAGTTGTGAAAATACGTGCGGTAATCCATGTTTGCATGCTCCTCTTGAAATCATGACGATTTTCATTGACTGCCATTGGACAATATAGCGTCTTTCCGGTTTTTTTTCAAAAAAAAACCGCCACTTCTCCGTCAATTCTCCGAAATCCGGCTTGATTCCCGCCCCCGCCGACGGTATGCTATGAATCAAACGGAAACATCGGCGCTCCCCGACCGGCGCCGCAACCCTTTCGGAGCATGGACAGTCATGGAATTCAAAAACGATCTGGAAACCATCAGCTACGCCCTCGGCATTCATTTCGGAGAATACCTCAAGGGCATGCCGCTCCCCGTCGATCACCGCCTGGCGGCGCAGGGCTTGCAGGACTGTTTTGCCGGAACCCCGGCGCTGACCCAGGAGGCCTACGCCGCCGCCATGCAGCTCTGCCGGGAACGCATGAACGCCGCCGCCCGGCAGAAGGCCGGTGAGGCGGCGCGGGAAAACGCCGCCCGCGCCGCCGCCTTTCTGGCCGCCAACGCCCGGGCCGACGGTGTTCAGACCACTCCGTCCGGTCTGCAATATCTGGTTCTGACCGAAGGAAAAGGCCGCAAACCCGCCGCCACCGACACCGTCCGGGTCCATTACGTCGGCACGCTGCTCGACGGCACGGAGTTCGACAGTTCCGTACGCCGCGGTGAACCGGCGGAATTCGCCCTCCATCAGGTCATTCCCGGCTGGATGGAGGGGGTGCAGCTGATGCCGGTCGGCTCCAGATACCGGTTCTTCATTCCTCCGGCGCTGGCTTATGGCGAACAGGGGGCGGGCGGGGCGATTCCCCCGAATGCGGCGTTGATTTTCGAGGTGGAACTGCTGGACATTCTCAGCTGAATTTCATGCACATCGAACAATATCTTCGACGAAGACAAAAAGAGGGCGCAGCCGCCTTCCTTTTCGGTGGCCCCGC
>CASFXO010000222.1 GCA_949298665.1 uncultured Lentisphaeria bacterium | reverse complement strand
CGGAACCGGCGCACTTTCCACGGCTGCTCCTTGCCGGTTCCGAGTGAATAGAGGGTGATCTGTTTGAGTTCCCTGCCGTCGGCGTCCAGCGCGTACAGCGAAGCGCCGAAACTGCCCTTGACCACCGGATCCGCCTGGATTCTGACGGTCAGGAACCAGGGCTGGTTCTGTTCCCCCTCCTGGAATTTCACGGGCCGGGAAACGACGCCGGAATTGGCCTTGTCCGCCACGATTTCCAGCACCTTGCCGTAGGGCGGCAGGGATTTGACCATGACGGACGAACCGGCGGGACGCAGGGTCCAGCCGTCCGTACCGTCTTCAAAATTGCCGTTGGCGAGACACGGGCCGGGGGTGGCGGCATCGTTGCTCAGCTCGACGGCGGCGACCCGGACGGTACCCCGGCATTTGCCGTCGGCACTCCAGAAGGAAAAGCGAACCTGAAGTGCCGTCGTTTCCTGCGGCAGCGCAAAACGGGTGTCGCGACCGAATTTTCGAGAAAGTTTCTGCCAGTCGACGGCTTTCCCGTCCTTTTCGGAGAGGCGATATAACCCCAGCTGTTTCAACACCTTGCCGTCCACGCCGACGGCATACACCGAAGCGGCGAACGTGCCGGAGATAACCGGATCGGACTGGATTTCGAACTGCAGCGTCCACTGCGCCGAGCGCTCCGCGGGCGCGATCGGAATCAGCCCGGAAGTCAGACCGGAATTGGCGTCGGCGGCACTCAAAACCAGGACCTTTCCATGCGCCTCAATGTCTTCCACTGCCGCAGTTGATTGGGCCGGCTGGCGTTCCCAGCGGTCCAGATTCTCCGCGAAATTCCCGTTCGGAACCCGTCCGGCCAGCGCACTGAACGTCAGCGCAATCATCGGAACCACAAACCATGGCTTCATAGAAAAATCCTTTCGTTTGAATGGGGTCAATCCAGATATCGGCCCGCGACGGGGCGCAGTTTTTCCCGCAGTTCCGGTCCGACCATGGACGGATCGGTGATGATGGCGTTTTCCAGCGCATGGGGGCAGGGGCAGCGGCGCGGCAATGTTTCGAAGCCGCGCGCGACCCGGCCGACGATGCCCAGCGCCAGTTCCGCATTGGCCCGCAGGTGGCCGACGACCAGTTCCACGGTCACGTGTTCATGATCCGGATGCCAGCAGTCGAAATCGGTGACCATGGCTACGGTGGCGTAGCAGATTTCCGCTTCGCGCGCCAGTTTGGCCTCGGCCAGGTTGGTCATGCCGACCACCGCCGCCCCGGTAGAGCGGTAAAAATCGGATTCCGCCCGGGTGGAAAACGCCGGACCTTCCATGTTCACATACGTGCCGCCCCGATGCACCCGGCGTTCCGGCGCGTCACTCTGGCGGATCTCTTCTTCGGCGGCGCGGACGGCCAGCTCGCTCAATTCCGGACAGACCGGCGTGCCGAAGGCGATGTGCGCCACCACGCCGCCACCGAAAAACGTGTGGTCCGACGCCGGCCTCCGCGTCCGGTCGAAATACTGATCCGGCACCACCACGTCGCGTGGCCGGATGTGGCGGCGGAGACTGCCGACGGCGGAGATGCTCAGCAGATGCGTGACGCCGAGCATTTTCATGGCGCAGATGTTGGCGCGGAAATTGATTTCGGACGGCATCAGCGTGTGCCCCTTGCCGTGGCGGGCCAGAAAGGTCAGTTCGTGTCCGCGATAGATACCGGTGAGAAGTTC
>CASFXO010000221.1 GCA_949298665.1 uncultured Lentisphaeria bacterium | reverse complement strand
ATAATTCCCCCATGCAATCACCTCCATGGTCATGTGTTCATGTGCGCCTGCCGGAGCGCTTCGTACAAAGCGATGGCGGCGCTGTTGGCCAGATTCAGGCTGCGGTGGAATTTCCCCTCCATCGGGATCAGCCGCAACCGGTCCGCGTAGCGTTCGTAAAGCTCCCGCGGCAATCCCGAGGACTCCCGCCCGAAAACCAGACAGCACCCGGGAGGGTACTCCGTATCCCAGTAGGTCCGCGTGGCGTGCGTGGAGAGGAAAAACAGTTCCGCTCCCGGATTGCGGCTCAGGAACTCCTCCCAGTCGTCATAAACGTTCAAGTCGAGATGCGCCCAGTAATCCATGCCGGCGCGCCGGACGTATTTATCGTCCAGCGAGAAGCCCAGCGGGCGGATCAGGTGCAGCCGGGTTCCGGTCGAGACGCAGAGGCGCCCGATTCCGCCGGTATTCTGCGGAATTTCCGGATGTACCAGAACGATATTATAGGGAATCCGTGTCATGACTTCCTTATTGGTTTGCAGTCTTCCGCGAAAATGCAATGACCGCAGCCGCCTGCCCGGGGCGGAAAATCCTCTTCCCGCACGGACCCGTCCGGCAACAGGTATTCCGCCATGGCCGCCGCGCCGTTCAGAATCCGGTCGACGGCCGCGCCCGGATTGCCGCCGTCGCCGTCGTCGCCGCCGGTGGTTCCGTCCCGGAAACGGATATAACGGGAACATACTCTTTCCGGCGGAATTTTCAAGCGCTCCCACGCATGATAACGGTGAATCAACGTCCGGACATCCGCGTCTTCCGGGGAAGGCAGTTCCCGGCAGAGCTCGATGAATTCCGGTTTCCCGTCGCGCAGGAACAGGAGGGTCGGCGCCCCGTAAACCGTCAGCCGGTTCAGGCGAACCTCCAACGGCAGCGGCAGCGGCAACCGGGCCGGGAACGGAATCCGGCTCAGTTCTTCCAGCCATGCCGTCATTCCCGGCGAACGGATCGCGTCCCGGAGCTGTTTCTCCAGCTGCCGGATGGCGGACCAGAGCGGACCGTCAGGTAATTGGGGCAGCGGCAGTGCGTGGTCTGTTTCCGCCGCGCCGCTGATCCAGGCGTTGAGCAATCTCCGGCAGCGCCGGAGCAGGGCTCCTTCCAGCGGACCGGAGGCCAGCGGCAGATTGTTGTAGAAATGATCCCGCAGCACGTCTGCCGCCAGCTCCACAACCCAGGAATCCGGAGGACGCAGGCGTTTGCGATGGTGCCGGGCCCGGATGACCGGCGGCGCATTTTCATCGTGCCCTCCGGCGCATCCGTAGTAGAAAAGGAAGTAGCCGCGGCGGCAGAAATCGAAACGCCGCTGCCGCCGCAGCGACCAGAAGAACGGCCTGACCGGTACGGGGGAATGCTCAGAGAATGACGTCAAGTTTTTCCCGCATCCGCATGACTTTGGCGACGGCATCTTCAGCGTCGTTTCCCCGGGCGAGGAGCACACCCAGTCGGCGATGGCCGTTCAGCACGGGTTTGCCGAACAAACGCAGATCCGTTTCCGGTTCCGCCAGCACTTCCGCGAGGTTGCCGAATGCGACCCGGTCGGAATGGCCGTCCGCCACAATGGCCTTGGAGGCGGAGGGCCCGTAAAAGGTAATGCTCGGAATGGGCAATCCCAGCACCGCCCGCGCGTGAAGATCAAATTCAGAAAGATCCTGGGAGATCATCGTAACCATGCCGGTGTCGTGCGGGCGGGGGCTGACTTCACTGAAGATGACCTCGTCGCCGCGCACGAAGAGTTCGACTCCGAAAATTCCACGTCCGCCCAGCGCCCCGGTAATCGCTCCGGCAATCCGCTGTGCTTCGGCCATAGCCGTGGGCGTCATCGGTTGCGGCTGCCAGGATTCCTGGTAATCGCCGTCCACCTGATGATGGCCGATCGGTTGAAGGAACGAGACGCCGTCCACATGGCGGACGGTCAGCTGGGTAATTTCGTAGTCAAAATGAACAAAGCCTTCGACGATGACCTTGCCGGCACCGGCGCGGCCGCCCTCCTGGGCGATTTTCCAGGCTTTTTCCACGTCGTCGGCACAGCGGACGACGCTCTGGCCGTGGCCGGAGGAACTCATGATCGGTTTGACTACGCAGGGCATGCCGATGGCTTCGACCGCGGCGCGGAATTCCGGATAGTCGGCGGCGAAGCGGTAGGGGGAGGTCGGCAAACCCAGCTCTTCTGCGGCGAGGCGGCGGATGCCTTCGCGGTTCATGGTCAGCCGGGTGGCGCGGGCGGTGGGAATGACGTGATAGCCTTCCCGTTCCAGCTCCAGCAGGGTGTCGGTGGCGATGGCGTCCACTTCGGGAACGATGTAGTCGGGCTTTTCCTGCTCTACCACGGCGCGCAGCTGTGCGCCGTCGAGCATGTTGATGACATGGGCGCGGTGGGCCACCTGCATGCCGGGGGCGTTGGCGTAACGGTCCACCGCCACGACTTCCACGCCGAGCCGCTGCATGGCGATGATCACTTCCTTGCCGAGTTCTCCGGCTCCACAGAAAAGAACCCGGGTGGCAGAGCCGGTCAATGCGGTTCCAATGGTGTTTTTCATCATCATTTTCCTGTTTTTCATTCGAAAAATTCTTCCGTTATCCGGATGGCGTTCGTGAAATTGCGCGCCGTTTCCGGTTCAAAATCGCCGCAGCGCGGACTCCGGCAGTTGGCCATGGCCGCGCCGAGCGCCCGTGCGAAGGCTTCCCGCGGCGGCTGACCGGCGAGCAGTTCCGCCCCGAAGACCGCACTGGCGGTGTCGCCGCTGCCGATGGAATTGACCACTTCCGTCAGATGCGGCAGCCGGTACCGGTGGAGGATGCCGTCTGCCAGAAGCCAGGCGTCGGCGGCTCCGGCGGTGATGGCGATGAGGAACGGCGGACGCTGCCGAGACAGGCGGCGCAAGGCCCGGCGCAGATCGTTTTCTCCGGTGAACGCGGTCAATTCTTCCTGATTGATTTTCACGATCACCCTGCCGTCGGCATTGCGGATCCGGTCGAGATGTTCCCAGCAGTCCG
>CASFXO010000220.1 GCA_949298665.1 uncultured Lentisphaeria bacterium | reverse complement strand
GATTCTGGAGCTGCTGCGCAATTCCCCGGTCCTGTCGCGCGCCCGGAAGGCCTATTGCCCGGACAACATCGCCGCATACGCCGAAGCACTCGACCGCGCGGCGGAACAGCAGCGCTGGTCCCGCACCGCCCTGCAGGCGCTGGAGGCCTTTTCCGCCGGTTCACTTCTGGCCGGCAGCAAACCCGCCGCCCTCGCCAGAGGAGACCGACCTCCCGTTCACCCGTTCTTCGATCAGGCGGAAGAATGGCGGCAGGAACAGCTCCGGCTGCGGACGGCGCTGCTGCTGGACTGCCGGAATTTCGTCGCCGCCGAACTGGCGGAATCCCGGGAACGCGACGGCGTCATCACCTACACCGACCTCCTGACCGACCTGTACGAGGCCCTCGATCCCGCGACGCCGGACGGGGTGAGCGGCGCGGCGGCGATCCGGCAGCGGTTCCGGGCGGCGCTGATCGACGAGTTTCAGGACACGGACCCGGTGCAATACGGCATTTTCGACCGGCTGTTCGCCTTCGGCGACTTCCCGCTGATTCTGGTGGGCGATCCCAAGCAGGCGATCTATGCGTTTCGCGGCGCGGACATTTTCACCTACGACCGGGCCCGGAGAGAAACCCCGAATCACTGGGCCCTCGATACCAATTACCGCTCCGAAGCCCGGCTGGTGGAGGCGGTCAACGAACTTTTCGGACGTCCGGATTTCTCGCCGTTCGCCAGTCAGGAGGTTACTTACGGCACACCGATCCACCCCTCCGGAAAACCCGAGGCGACCGGCCGGATTCTGCAAATCAACGGAGCGCCCGATCCCCGCCCCCTGAAACTCCTCTTCCCGACCGTGGAACTGGTGGCGACGCTCGGCCGGACGCAGAAGGCCGGATGTGCCTTTGCCGAAGCCGTGACCGCGGCGGAGATCAGCCGGCTGCTGAACGACCCCTCCTGTCGCCTCGCGGGACGCCGGATCCGGCCCTCGGACATCGCCGTACTGGTCTCCTGGAATCCCCACGGAATCGCCATCCGCAACGCCCTGGCCCGCTGCGGCATTCCCGCCGTGCCCCGCAAAACCGGCAACGTTTTCGACAGCGTGGAAGCCGAAAACCTGCTCCGTCTGGCCGCCGCCGTGGACCAGTGGGAATCCTCCCGGCTGGTCCGCTCGGCCATGGCGCTGGACCTTTTCGGGGAACGGGCGGACGCCCTGCTCGACGACGACACCGTCTCCCGTTACCGCGACCGCTTCCGCCGGGCGCGGGAGGAGTGGCGCGACACCGGCTTCATCACCGCCTTCTACCGTCTGGCGGCGGAGTTCGGCATCCGCGAACGGCTGGTGACACTCCCCGGCGGGGAACGCCGTCTGACCAATTACCTGCAACTGGCCGAACTGCTTCACGGCTACGACCGCACCCGGCACACCGAACTCGGCGAAATCGTCCGCTTTTTCCGGGAAAGCCGCGAAGCCACGAGTGAGGATGAAAACGAAATCCGCCTGGAGAGCGACCGCGACGCCGTCACCATCATCACCGTCCACAAAAGCAAGGGACTGCAGTACCCCATCACGTTCGTCCCCTATCTCTTCTGCGAACTGAAAAAACAGGAGGAACTCGTCCGCTGGCATCTTCCGGAGACCGGCGCCCCCCGCCTGACGGTCGATCCGGATCAAACCATCCGCGACGCCGCCGACGCGGAAGCGTTTTCCGAAAGACTCCGGCTGCTCTACGTCGCCCTCACCCGGGCGGAAAACCGCTGCTGCGTCATCCAGTATCCGACAGAACGGAACCATCGGAACAGTCTGGACCACCTCTTCGGTCCCTGGCCTCCCGTTCTGCCGGCCCATCCGGACGCATCGTCCGCCGTGGAGAAAATTGCGGTCGCCGCACTGCCGGAACCGGAACCGTGGCAGCCGGAAGTTCCGGCATCGCCCCTGCTGCCGCCCGCCGTCCCCCGCCGGGTCCGGCCGTCCTGGCAGATGCTGAGTTTCACCACGCTGGCCGGACACGCCGCGCTCCCGGAATACGCGGAAGAACTGCTGGACTATGACGACGTCGACGAAACACCGGAACCGGACGACGCGACCGCTGCGGAAACGACCGGAATGCCCCCGGACGCGGAGACCGTTCCGCCGCCGGACGGAGACGGGATCCCGCAGCTTTTCCCGCCGGGAGCCGTAACCGGAAACTGCTGGCACCGTTTTTTCGAGGAAATGGATTTCCGGAACGCTTCGCCTGACGCGCTCCGGAATCTCGCCGATACCGTGCTGAA
>CASFXO010000219.1 GCA_949298665.1 uncultured Lentisphaeria bacterium | reverse complement strand
GTCCTCGTAGGAAACCACCTGGGTCTGGACGGAGAAGCGGCGGGCGTTGATGACCGAGGCGATGCCGCCGCAGACGATGTTCTGCAGCGCGGAAGGCAGCAGCTCCTCCCGGGAACGGGACGGCGGGAGCGGGACGGAATGCCGCAGAATGAACACGCCGATGCGTTTTTTGTGCCGGACGAAAATGCCGACCCGCCGTTTGCGTTCAATGAGTCCCTTGCGGTCCAGCGCGTCCAGAACCTTGCGGATGGTCAGCGGATTGACGGAAAATTCCGCCGCCAGGGCGTTCATGCCCGGCAGTTTGCCGAGAATCGCCCCGGTGCGGATGCGGCGCTCCAGTTCCGCGGTGATGGGTTCGTGCTTGCAGACGATCCGGGTATGCACTTTCATGTGGAGAGCCTGGGTGTCTTCGGCCATCTTTCCGTGCTCCTCCCTGCTTCTTCATGATATCATGCAATTACACTATGGCTGAAATGGGGAAAATGCAAATGACCGTACGCTGCTTTTTTCAGGAAAATCCGCGTTTCGCGTGCCGCCGAACGGCTGGAAGACGGGGAGACTTTTCATGGGAATGGCCGAGGACCCGGTGCGGGGCGGGGAGGGGAGGCGGAACGGCGATTTTTCATATTTTTTCCGGCACTCTCTTGACATTGGGGAAATTTTTTATTATACTATCATGTAGCTACGATATACATTGAAATTACATGGGGACACGGAAAGGGCGTTCGCATGCGGGTGGTTGCTTCGTCGGGGCGGTGTATCCGGGATTCTGCTTCGGCTGCAATCCCTCCGTGCCGGAGGCCGCGGAATGGAGTGAAGCCGCTCCGGATCAACGGCTTGAATATCGAGATCAACGGGGGTTTCCCGGCGGGGCGGAGTCGGTCGCTCGTATCGCACACATTAACCAGCCGGCGCAGCGGGGCCACGGTCGACCGTCTGACCGTCGTCAACCGGGACCGGCGGCTGCTGCCGACGTCGCTGCTGCTGGGGGCCCGGTGCGCGGGCGTGGTCTTCCCGGAAAGATCCAGACGAGATCATGCGATAACAGAGAGGAAAATGCCATGAAGGATGCCCACAAGCCGAAGGAAGGGAACCCGCGTGCCGGAATGCGTTGCCCGCTGTTCGAACTGCCGGAGGAAAACATCGAGGTCAAGGCGTCCCGTCCCGTCGCGACCGGGACGGATGGCGTCCCGGGCTCCGTATCGGCATCCTTCCGGTGTCGGCGGCTCGGCGGGATGGCGGAGCGTTTTTCCGCCCGTCGCAGTTCCCGGTGTTTCACCCTGATCGAACTGCTGGTGGTGATCGCGATCATCGCGATTCTGGCGGCGATGCTGCTGCCGGCGCTGAATCAGGCGCGCAGCCGGGCCAAAGCCATTCAATGCACCTCCAATCTGAAACAGATCGGCCTTGCCGTTCGTTTGTATGCGGACGCGAACGACGAATTCTTTTATTCGCCCAACAGCGTCTCCGCATCCATCAGTACTTCCGAGGCGGGACCCTTCTCCTGGGCTGCCCGGCTGTGGCGTCAGAATCTGGTCGCCAAGTCCAAACTGCTCCAATGTCCCGGGCTGCTCAATGAGGACCGTCCCGGCATGCTCAACGAGTGGATCCGCCAGACGTACGGCGCGGTTTACACCAATTCCCGCACGTATTGTATTCCGCTGAAGGACCGCCAGATCGTTGCCAAAGCTTCGCGGGTGGCGCTGGGCGGATGCGGTTACGCGGTCAACGAGGGACGCGCCATTTCCAAGATGATCATGAATCAGGATGTGACCAGCAACGGCTACGGCCGCCCCAACCTGATTCATCATGGGACTTGCAATCTCTTTTTCGCCGACGGCCATGTCGCCGCCTATTCGGAATACAATCTGAATACCACCTGGCACCCCTATCTGCCCAGCAGCGGCGCCATGACGCTGCGCCGGACCCGGTGCGCGGTACGGAATCTTGCCGTGAACGTCGCGCTGCCGGACAGCGACCTGTAAAGTGGGGCGACGGCCCGTCGCGGTTGTTTTTTCCGGTTCCGGGCGTATATTATCCGAAAATGCCGGAGAGCAAAGAGGACGGGAAAGCATCGTGGCCGCGCTCTCCGGAAAAATGCGGAGCATGATGGAGCAGCATTCCGGAGAGTCGCCCTGGAAAGTGATTTCCAGTGAATATCTGCACCGGGCGCCGTGGCTGACGGTGCGCCGGGAATGTCTGGAATTGCCGGACGGCCGCCGGATTCCGGAATATTTCGTTCTGGAATATCCGGAATGGGTTAATGTCATTGCCGTGGATACTGAAGGACGGTTCGTTCTGGTGCGTCAGTACCGGCATGCATTGGGGCGGACTTCCATCGAACTTCCTGCCGGAGTGGTGGAGCGGGAAGATGTTTCGCTGCTCGCCGCCGCCCGCCGGGAATTGCGGGAGGAGACCGGTTACGGCGGCGGAGAGTGGATGGAATTCATGGTGCTGTCCGCCAATCCGGCAACGCACAACAATCTTACCCATACCTTTCTGGCACGTGGCGTCCGGCTGCTGGGGGAACGGCGTCTGGATGCGACGGAGGAGCTCAGCGTGGTGTTGCTGACGGCGCGGGAATTGCGCGGTCTGCTTGAGCGCGGCGAGATGGTGCAGGCGCTGATGGCCGCACCGCTCTGGAAATTTTTCTCAATGACGGGATCTTCTTTTGCGTGAACGGCGATTTCCAGGGGATGGCCGGCGGAAAAATCGATCGAATTGCCCCTTTTGTTCCGCGTGGTGCAAAAAAACATGCAACATAAAGGCGACTTGCATCAACCTTTGCATTGAAAGTTATCTTTCCGGCTGGCTGTTGGCTGTGGAACGGGATATGTTGTGGAAGAGCATCAGGAACCGTTCCGAACAAAAGACGATCGCGGCAGGACGGTGGCTTTACGTGAGAATTATGACTGTGGAAAGGTGTTTTATGGGGGATTTACGGACTGAAGAGATAGCCGATATGTACGGACGGGCGGCGGCGGAAGCCCGGAGCCGGATTCGTGCCGGGTTGATCCAGGGGGCGGTTTTCGGCCGGATCGACGGTCCGTTGACGGCTGTGGGGCTGCAATGCGTTCATCCGGCGGAAAAGCCGATGACGGAACATTCCCGCTTTGACATCGCTTCGGTTGGAAAAGTGTTTACCGCCGGGTGCTGCGCGCTGCTGGTCGCGGACGGCAAACTGGACCCGGACGCCCCTTTCACCGAATACCTGCCGGAACATGAGCTGGGAAAGAAATGCACGGTTACGGTCCGCGATCTGGCCATGCACGTCGGCGGTTTTGACAACAGCAAGCCTTACTGTTCGGCGGACATGGCGGTGTTTCACCGGGAGCTGTTCCACAAACGGCCGGTGCGGCCCCGTCTGGCGGCGTTTGAGTATGCCTGTTCGAACTACATTCTGCTGGGCATGATCGCCGAACGGGTTTCCGGTATGGATCTGGAAGCTCTGGCCGGACAGCGTATCTGGAAACCGCTGGGCATGAAGCATACCTGCTGGTCGCCGCCCGGAACGGGACCGGACGAGGTGGAGCACTGGTTGCCCAATCGCCCGGCGGGGCAGCATAATGACGAAGCCTGTTATCTTTGTCCGTTTCCGATCGGGAACGGAAGTTGTTTTTCGACGGCGGGCGATCTGCTGCTCTTTGCCCGGGATCTGCTGGAGCGGAAATGTTTTCCCGGAGAATATTACCGGCTGATGACCACCTGTGGTTTTGAACAGGACGGGATTCGGCGGAGTTTCGGCTGGGACATGTCGGTGGGGCACCGCCCGCGAAATTTTTCCGAACAGACGATTTATCATTCCGGCTGGACGGGACAGCTGCTCTGTGTGGATCCGGAAAACGGTTTCGCCGCGGTGGTGCTGACCTCCCGGACCGGCGACTGGGACGCCGCCTATGCCGGGCGCGTCCGTATGGTGGAGCAGTTGTACGGTATGCCGGGCGGGCGGACTGCTGATGGACCGCATCTCCCGCAGAATGAGAAATGAAAAGAACGTTCAAGCGCAGCCGATGCCAAAGGAAAGGAGCGACATCATGAAAAACGCGAAAGTTCTGGTCCTTGGCGCCACCGGCGCCATGGGCCGATATCTGGTGCCCCGCCTCGGCGCCATGGGGTATGAGGTGGACGCCGTGGCGCTGGACAGGGCGGAAAGTTCTCTGCCCCATGTCCGTTACTTTCAGGCGGATCTTCGGAATCCGGCGGTCTTCCGTTCGTTTCTGGAACGCGGATACGACGGGATTGTGGATTTTCTGATCTATCCATCGGCGGATCTGCCCTGTTACCTGCCACAGGCGCTGGCGGCGACGGATCACTATATTTATTTGTCCAGCTACCGGATTTACGCCGACTGCGAGCATCCGGTCAGAGAAACGTCGCCGCGTCTGATCGACGTTTCGGACGACGTGCTGCTGCGCAACTCCGACGACTACTGTATTTTCAAAGCGCGCGGAGAGAACATCGTGCGCGGCTTTTCCGAGCGGTGCAACTGGACCATCATCCGGCCGGCGATCACCTATTCGCTGATGCGTTACCAGCTGGTGACGCTGGAGGCCCACGACACCGTGGGACGGGCGTTCACGGCACGCCGGGCCGTTCTGCCGGAATCGGCGCGAGACGTGCAGGCGACGATGAGCTGGGCCGGGGATGTGGCCGCCATGATCGCCGGACTGCTGTTCAACGACCGGGCGCTCGGCGAAACCTACAGCGTCACCACCGCCGAACACCATACCTGGGGGGAAATCGCCGATTATTATCGGGATCTCTGCGGGCTGGAGTCCGTCTGGGTAGACCAGGAGGATTACCTGCGGATTCTTCAGCCGGATCCGAATCTCCGGGGATGCCGCTGGCAGCTGGAGTACGACCGTTTATTCGACCGGATCATGGACAATTCCAGCGTGCTGGCGGCCACGGGCATGAAGCAGGATGAACTGAAGCCGTTGTATGAGGGACTGAAGTTGGAAATTTCCCGTTGTC
>CASFXO010000218.1 GCA_949298665.1 uncultured Lentisphaeria bacterium | reverse complement strand
CTTGCGGCCGGCCTGTGCTGGCTGGCCTTCACGCCGCGGCGCCGCAGCCCCGGCCGCCGGAAGCGTATCGGCTGGGTGGCCTGCGGGGCGCTGCTCGTCTGGCTTCCGGTGATCGGCTGGAACTGGCACCGGGCCCAATGGCCGCTGCCGTTTTACGGCAACAACTTCTCCTATCTGCTCGCCGTGGCACAATCCCCGAGCCTGACCGATTGGAATCAGGCCCGGCAGCCGGACAATCCCGCCGCCTCCGCCTTCCGTCCGGGGCGAACGGCGGTCGGATTCCTGCGCAAAGTTCCTCTGGCGCTGACGCCGCGGGAAATCCCGGATAATTTGAATTACCATTTTCTCCGTGAGCACTTTTCCCCGCTCACCGCCCTCCCCGGGCCGGTACTGGTGATCCCGACGGCGCTGGCGGGAATGGTGCTCCTGCTCCTTGCGGGATGCAGCGGGCGGCGCCATGATCTGCTGGTCGTCGGATATCTGCTGACCATGGGCCTCTGCCTGATCGCCTATTATCCGACCGGACGTTACCGGCTCGTTCTGTATCCGGCATTGGCGATGTGCGCCGTTTATCCGTTTTTCCGCATGCTCCGGGGAACCCGCCGGGAACGCCTCGCGGCAGGCGCAGTCACGCTCATACTCTGTTCGGCATCGTGGACCCTCATGCCCCCCGCGCCGCGTCGGGCCGCGGATGCAACCGCCTGGGCGCTGGCGCTGGAAAAAATGCCGAATCCGCCGGAGCCGCCGCTCCGCTACCATCTGGAAGCCTATGCCGGAAACCGGCAGGATCCCCCTTATCTGGTGCGGGCGATCACCCCGCTGCTGACCGCCGGACGCTACGCGGAAGCCGGGGAAGTGCTGCAACGCTTTGAAGGCGCCGCCGTCTGGCGCGACTATTACGCCGCGCTGCTGGCACTGGCCGCCGGGCGTCCGGAAGAAACGGAACGGCTGCTGCGCCGGATTCCGCCCGACGCCTTGCCGGAATTCCGGGTTCAGCGCTGGTATTTTCTGGCGGAAAGCCTGCACCGGCAACACCGCCCGGACGAAGCCGCCGCCGCCGCCCGTCAAGGCCTGACCGCCCACCCCACGGCAGCGCAACGCCGTCTTCTGGAACGATTGCTCAGGGGGCCAGGAAATCCGCCGTCGTCTCCGGCTGCGTCATCTCCAGATGCCGCCCGAGAAACCGATACGCCGCCAGCAAAGACTCCGCCGTCGGACGATGCCCGCTCGCGTGATTGAAGAACCCCAGATTTTCCTCCGCTCCCGCCGCGGCATACCGTTCCCGCGCCGGAGCCAGCAGCCGCCAGCTCTCTTTATTGTCGAATTCCCCGGCGATCAGAAAGAACGGCAGCGGGCACCGCGCCGCCGGCAATTGCCAGTGCTCCAGCCCCTGCCGCCGCAGTTCCTCGACTTTTTCCGCCCCCCAGTACCAGGGATCACTCCAGTTGGTCTGATCCCAGCCGATGCCGAAATCGCTGCCGACCACCGCCTTCACCCGTTCATCCAGACACCCGGCATAGAACGCCATCTTGCCGCCCAGCGAATGGCCCATCACCCCGATCCGGTCGGCGTCGACCACCGATTGCCGCGTCAGGAACTCCACCGCCAGCCGGGTATCCGCGGCCAGCTTTCCCGTCCCCGTCCAGCGGGGGAAACGGCGCCGCAACTCCGCTGCCGCCGCGCGCCACCAGAGAAAATCCTGCCGCCCGCCGCACCCTTCCGGACAGGAAACCAGATGGAACGGATACGCATCGCAGGCCGCCACCACATATCCCAGCCGCACCAGATGCAGGGCAAAAAAAGTCGTCTCCTTCTCCCGCGGCAGCGGCGCACCGGTGGCCAGATCATATCCGCACATACCGTCCGGGGAATAAAAAGGCGTTACCACCGCAGGACGTTTATCGCGAATACCATGGGGCGTCATCAACAAAACCTGCTGCCAGGTCTCCCCCCCGGTACGCTGCCGGTAGAATGTTCCGTGGAATTCCGGGAAATCCGCCTCGCGCACCCGTTCCGTATCCGGAGTGAACGGCGCTTCTCCGGATTCCCCCAGCGCCAGCCGCCAGCGTTCCATCATCACGGGATCCACCACGGGAAAAGTTTTCATTTCCGCACCTTTTTTCCAGGCTTGCGCCGGACCGAGTAACCGAAATGCCCGATGCAACGCCCCAGTTCGTAATAATGTCCATGCACGTATGCCAGCATGCCGAACCGTTCCAGATCCAGCCGGCCTTCGGCGTTCAGCAGCACCTCCGCCGCCTGTACCGCCAGAATCTCCGCAAGAAACAGATGGTGGGTCCCCAGCTCCAGCACCTGCCGTACCCGGCACTCCAATGCCAGCGGGCATTCGCCGACCACCGGCACAGTGACCCTGGTTCCGGGGACGGCGGTCAGACCGCGTTCGACGAATTTATCATGATCTCTGCCCGAAACCACGCCGCACCAGTTCACCGTTTCCGCCAGATCGGCGCCGGGCAGGTTCACCGTAAATTCCCCGCTCTCCCGGATCAACGCATACGAATACCGTTCCGGCCGCAGGGCAATCGAGATCATCGGCGGACGACTGCACGCCACCCCGGTCCAGGCAACAGTGATCAGATTGGGGCGGACCTCCGGCGTCCCGCCGCACCCGACCAGCACCGTCGGCACCGGAGCCAGCTGCGTACTGCCGGGCCAGACGACCTTCCGGCGCAACTCACCGCGCATTCAACCGGCTCTCCCGACCGAATTCGCTCCAGATGCCGTTCGCGGTTTCGATCGCGATATCGGTATCCAGCTGGTCCACCCCCTGATCGAGCATGGCGTTCATCGCCTGCAGGAAAACGTTGAAATCCGGAAACTCG
>CASFXO010000217.1 GCA_949298665.1 uncultured Lentisphaeria bacterium | reverse complement strand
TCTGGAGGCACTCAACCAGAGACGCGCCAAACACGGCGTAACTCCCGAGGATCCGTAAAATCGGTTTGAGCCAATTAAAAATTTGCCCCGCGACTTGACCGGGCTGGCCAGGCTGGACAAACTCGACCCGGTTATCGGCCGGGATGAGGAAATCCGGCGCGTGATTCAGATCCTTTCCCGCCGCACCAAGAACAATCCCGTATTGATCGGGGAACCCGGGGTCGGGAAAACCGCCATCGTCGAAGGTCTGGCCCGCCGGATCGTCCGCGGCGACGTGCCGGAAAACCTCAAGGACCGGCAGCTGGTCGCCCTGGATATGGGCGCCCTGATCGCCGGGGCCAAGTTCCGCGGCGAATTCGAGGAACGGTTGAAAGCGGTGCTCAAGGAAGTGACCGAGTCCGAAGGGAAGATCATTCTCTTCATCGATGAACTGCATACCGTCGTCGGCGCCGGGGCCGCTGAAGGCGCGATGGATGCCGGCAATCTGCTCAAGCCGATGCTGGCGCGCGGCGAACTGCATTGCATCGGGGCCACCACGCTGGACGAATACCGCAAGTATATCGAAAAGGACGCCGCACTGGAACGTCGTTTCCAGTCGGTGATGGTCAATCCGCCTTCGGTGGAAGATACGATTTCGATCCTGCGCGGTCTGAAGGAACGGTATGAAATTCACCATGGGGTGAAACTGCGGGACAGTGCGCTGGTCGCCGCCGCGGTGCTGTCGGACAAGTACATTGCCGACCGTTTCCTGCCGGACAAGGCCATCGACCTGGTGGACGAGGCCGCCGCCGCATTGCGGACCGAAATCGACAGCTCGCCGGTCGAACTGGATGAAAACGAACGGCGCGTCATGCAGCTGGAAATCGAGATCACCGGCCTGAAAAAGGAAAAGGATCCCGC
The DNA here is from genome assembly GCA_949298665.1 of uncultured Lentisphaeria bacterium. Classification (GTDB taxonomy): domain Bacteria; phylum Verrucomicrobiota; class Lentisphaeria; order Victivallales; family Victivallaceae; genus CALXOD01. The sequence continues at coordinate 804 of CASFXO010000217.1, read as the reverse complement.
TTCCGTCAAGCGCCGGGAAGCGCTCGAAGCCGAGGCCGCCGAACTCAAGAGCGCCGGCAAGGAACTGCGCGCCCGCTGGGAAAACGAAAAGAAGGCGATCAGCGACCTGCGCGCCCTGCGCGAATCGCTCGACGTGGCCCGTACCAAACTGGAAAAGGCCGAACGGGAATATCAGCTGGAAGAAGCCGCGAAGCTGCGTCACGGCGTGATTCCCGGCATTGAAAAGCAGATTCGCGAAGCCGAAGACGCCATCCGCAACGACGACGGTACCCGGATGCTCAAGGAAGAGGTGGATGACGAGGACATCGCCGCCATCGTCAGCCGCTGGACGCATATTCCGGTCAGCAAACTCGTACAGAGCGAAAAGCTGAAACTGCTGGCGCTCGGCGACAAGCTGCATGAACGGGTGGTCGGTCAGGACGAAGCCGTCACCGCGGTCGCGGACGCGGTTCTGCGGGCGCGCGCCGGGCTGCAGGATCCGAAACGCCCGATCGCCTCGTTCATCTTTCTGGGGCCGACCGGGGTCGGGAAGACCGAACTGGCGCGGGCGCTGGCCGAGGATCTGTTCGACGACGAACGCGCGATGGTGCGGATCGACATGTCGGAATATATGGAAAAATTCAGCGTGTCGCGGCTGGTCGGCGCGCCTCCCGGATACGTGGGGTACGAAGAAGGCGGCCAGTTGACCGAAGCGGTTCGGCGGCGGCCTTATTCGGTGGTGCTGTTCGATGAAATCGAGAAGGCGCATCCGGATGTGTTCAACATTCTGCTGCAGATTCTCGAAGACGGGATCGTGACGGATTC
>CASFXO010000216.1 GCA_949298665.1 uncultured Lentisphaeria bacterium | reverse complement strand
GCATTCCACTGGTAAACCGCATTGCCGGTCCCCGTGAACGCCTGTTTGCCGGTATCAAAAACGAAATAGCGCATCGGATGCATGGCCGCACCCCGAACCGTCCCATCCGGTAATGCCGCCATGCTCATAATGTATACCCCTTTGCTGGCGTAATCGAACGGAACTTCCCGCACCTTGCCGTCCGGTTCAGTTACGGTCAGTTTGCGTTCAATCAAATTAAATTCCTTCAATTTCCCGCCGTTCTTCGGAAAATCCCGGTGTACCAGAAACTGCGAACCGGTTACCGCACCGGCGGCAGGCGTCCATTGCGGCTTCTTTTCCAGGCGTTGGGCTTTGCCGTTGTGCAGGACGAAATACGGTGTGTCCTTGCGCCGGATCCAGCCGTAAACCTTGCCGTCCGCGGCCCGTTCCACCTGCCCGGTGGTGGGCTTGCCGCGGTCGGCGTCCGGAATGATGGTCCTCGATTTGCGGGTCGCCGGATGAAAGGCGACGATCTGCGGTTCGGTGGTGCCGACTCCGAAATAGATCCAGCCCGCATCATCGGCAGCGACATAACGCTGGTATTGCGGCCAGTCTTCCTTGTGCACCGGGCCGTAATCGGTCAGTTTGCCGGTGGTCGGGTCATAGGAACAGAGCTGGCTGCCGGGATAGGAGGCGGCCCAGATCACGCCATTGTCGTCCTCGGTCATCCCCATGCCGAGCTGGCCGGACACCTTGCCGGAAAAGGTTACTTTCAGCTGATCCGGGTCCACCTCGAAGAAACGGCCGCCGTACGCCGCGTAATACCGGTTGCGCGTGGACAGCAGACTGGCAAACGGCCGCATGTCCACGCTGTCGGGAGCCCCGGGCAGCGGAATGTCCACGCTTTTTCCGGTATCGACGTTCACGACCAGCACCTGATGGCAGCCGCTGGAGTCGCTGTTGAACGAAAGGACCAGCCGTTCTCCGGCGCTGTTGCGCGTGGCCACGGTGCCGCAGCTGGTGCAGACCGGCACCGCCACGCCGTGGTTGCGCAGGTCCTGCGCCGGGGCGTCCTGCGCCGCCGCCGCGGCCATGGCGCCGAGCGCGAGCATGGCGCCCGCCAGAGACTTTTTCCAATTCACCATATCAACCTCCTTTTATTTCTACGGAATGAATCCTGCGTTTTCCGCTTTCACCATTTTTCAATAAGCCGCGCTCCACAATTCCGAACGGTTGGCATAATAAATGCGCCCGTTCAGAATCGCGCCTCCGGCGGTGATGCCGGCGGGGGCGTCCACCCGTTTGACCAGTCGATTTTCCGCGGGGAGAAATTCCGCGATGGCCTTCTCCAGCAGCACGAACACCCGCTGCCCGTCGGAGAGCAGAATCCGCGGTCCCTGCTGCCAGACCGTCCGCCCCAGTTCTCCGGTGGGAATCTCCGCCGTCACCCGCCGTTCCGCCGGATCAAAAACCAGCAGCCGGGTCCGATCCGCCACGGCCAGCACCCGGCCGTCCGGCAGACGCAGCAGATCCAGATAACTCTCCACTCCGGCCAGCGGCCGTCCGGTCCAGACCGGCTGCCGGGTATCCAGATCGAGAATCATCATCGGCGCATCCCCGGCGGCGGGTTGTCCGCCGGTCCCGGCGGAAACCGTCCCGCCGATCAGCAGCAGCGGTCCCTCCAGCGGCAGCAGGGACAATGCCGAAGGCTCACCGAACAGCACCCCTTTCGGCATCACTTCGAAAGCATTCCGGGCAGGGTCGAAAATCACCAGTCCGCCCCCGGTTCGGCCATACCCCGGGGTGCCGGCCATGACGAAACGTCTGTCCGACATCTTCCGAACCGCGCTCGGCCGGAGCAGCTCGCCCTCGCCCCGCCCGTGAATTTTCGGATTGTTCCGTTGATCCGGCTGTCCTTTGGGCGGAGGAGCTTGAAAATCTCCGGTCGTATCCCATTCAATCAGAGCGCCGCCGGGATAACCGCCCACCCAGAGGCGGTCGCCATCCGGCAGCAGCGCGTTCCACTGATACCGGGCATCCCCGCCGGAAAAAGTACCGGATTCCGGATGATATATAAAATAGCGCATCGGATGAGCCGCCCCGCCCCGCAACGTGCCGTCATCCATCGCGGCCAGACCGCAGATATTGACACCGCGGCTCGGGTAATCGAACGACTGCCGATGCCGGACACCGTCCGGCGTGGTCCATTCCAGAACGCGGTTGGTCGGATCGAATGTTTCCAGACGGCTGCCGTCCGGAAATTCCCGGTCCACCAGAAACTGATGTCCGCGAGCCAGCGCCTTTTCCTGCCATGCCATTTTCGGCTTTTCCGTCATCCGGACCGCATTTCCGGCGTGCAGTTCATAGTAGGCTTCGGGCTTCCGGGTCCGCAACCAGCCGTACACTTTGCCGTCGGCGGCGCGATGCACCTCGCCGGTCGCGGCGGAAATCACATCTTCCGGCGGCACGACGGCTTTGAGCGTCCGGCTCTCCGGGTGAAAGGCGTATATCTGCGCCTTCGTATTGCCGATGCCGAAATAAATCCATCCGGCATCGTCCGCTTCGATATAACGCTGATAAATCGGCCACCCGGTATCGACCAGTTTTCCGTAATCGGTCAGTTTCCGGCTTTCCGGATCGAAGGAGCACAGTTCCCCTCCGGGCCAGGAGGCGCACCAGATCACGCCCCGGTCGTCCTCGGTCATGCCCATATTGATTTTCCCGGAAACCGGCCCGCAGAAAGTAAATTGCAATGTTTCCGGGTCGTATTCGTAAAAACTGCCGTTGAAGGCGGCGTAATACCGGTTCCGACTGGACAAAAGCGAATACATCGGCTGCATGTCGACCGCGGGCGGCCGGGGTACCGGCACGGCGACCGACCGGCCGGTATCCAGATTGGCCTGAAGCAGCAGGGGACACCCCGAAGCATCACCAAGAAACGACAGCACCAGCTTTTCACCGGCCCGGTTTGCCGTGGTCACCACGCCGCAACTGGAACTGACCGGTACCGCAACCCCATGCCGGACCGGCTCTCC
>CASFXO010000215.1 GCA_949298665.1 uncultured Lentisphaeria bacterium | reverse complement strand
TGCTCGACCATGCCGGCGACATCATGATGAAACTCGGAGACCGGGACGCGGCCCGCGCTTACTACGAGGAAGCCGTGGCGGAGGCGGGAGATCCCGATGTCGATCTGGCGGCCATCCGCCGGAAACTTGCCGAACTGCGCGAGCGGAAGTGACCGGGCCGGACACGGCGGAGACCGGTTGTTCCGGCCGCCGGAGAGAAAAGATCAAAGTCGGCATCAGTGCCTGTCTGCTGGGGCGGCAGGTCCGCTACAACGGCGGCCACAAACTGGACGTGTATCTCCGGGATGTTCTGGGCGCTCATGTGGAATGGGTACCGGTCTGTCCCGAAACGGAATGCGGTCTGTCGATTCCCCGGGAGCCCATGGATTTGTACGGAACGTCGGAGCGGACGCGTCTGCTGACGACCCGCACGGGAAATGACTGTACGGAACTGATGACCGGATGGTGCGAACGGCGCCTGACGGAGCTGGGGCGTGAGGATCTGTGCGGCTTTGTGTTGAAGCAGGACTCCCCCAGCTGCGGTCTGGAACGGGTGCTGCTGCACGACGGGCTCGGCCGGACGTCGCGAAATGGGCGCGGTCTTTTTGCGCAGGCATTGCTGACGCATTGCCCGGATTTGCCGGTAGTGGAGGCCGAAATGCTGCGGGACCGGTGGGAGCGTGAGCGTTTTCTGGACCGGATTTTCACCGCCGGGCGCTGGCGGGCGGCGCGACAGGCGGGCAGGGGGGAGCCGGCGGCGTTTTATGCCCGGCACCGGTGGTTGCTGATGAGCCGATCTCCCGGAGCGTGTGCCGAACTGGAGCAACGGATGCGGACGGGAACGGAAGAGGCTTTTCGGGCGGCTCTGGACGGGATTCTTGCGCTGCCTTCCGGCGTCAGCGGGCATTGCCGCGTGCTGCGGGGAATGCTGCGGGAATTGACGCCGGCGCTCACCGCCTGGGAAGCCGGAAAATTGCGGGAGGCGATCTCCGGTTACGCAACCGGGACGACGGGGTTGGCCGCTGCGCTGGCGCTGTTTCTGCATTATGCCGAAAAATATGAGAATCTAGATCTTCTGAACCAGACCTGCCGGGATTGGCTCCTGCCGGTTTATGCCTGCTGACGGACATTCCCGAAAAAAAACGGCGAAAAAATCCTATGGTGTTGACATTGCTGATTTTTTTTTGTATAATATGAATAATCAGCAAGCACTTTACGAAGGATGCCGCCATGTCCGAAAGCGCCGATGAGGATCTGACCCGTTATGCCCGTTCGGTGGGGCGGCGATTGACGTTCTGTTACATTGTCTTTTTCGTCTTTCTGATCGGCGGCGCGGTGGCGTGGAGCATCTTGCGGGCCTGGGGGCACGGCTACTGGTTTCTGCCGCTTTATCTGGTGGGCGGGGTAGGGGGATTGTGCTGCCTGACCGGCCCGATCCGGCTGGGGCGCTGCTGTCCGGTGTGCGGCGCGCGCCTGGTTGCCGAGTACTGGCCCGGCGCCAGAAATCCGGAGGGCGGGGCGGAGAATTCGGAGTGGGTGGTGCACTGCCCGCAGTGTGAAGTCTCTTCCGCCGCGGCGTTTCAGCTGGATTCCGCCGACGATTCCCTGGAAGGTTGAGCCGGAGTCGGTGGTGGATTCTTCCTGCCTTTTTTT
>CASFXO010000214.1 GCA_949298665.1 uncultured Lentisphaeria bacterium | reverse complement strand
GTGCGCCGGAGCGGACGGGCGCCGTATTCCGGTTCGAAGCCCTTGTCGATCAGGAAATTTTTCACATCGTCCGGCAGTTCCAGCGTCAGACCGCGCACCGCCAGACGCTCCTTGACCTTGTTGACCTCGATATCCACAATGGAGAGCAGATCTTCGCGGGTCAGCCGGCGGAATACCACCAGCTCGTCCAGGCGGTTCACGAATTCCGGTTTGAAGAATTTGCGGGCGGCGTCGAGCAGCCGGTCCCGGGTTTTTTCGGCATCCAGTTCGGTGCCGCCGCTGAAGCCGAGTCCCTTGCCGCCCTTGACCAGCTGTTCCGCGCCGACGTTGCTGGTCATGATGATGATCGTATTGCGGAAGTCCACCCGGCGTCCCAGCGAATCGGTGATCCGGCCCTCTTCCAGAATCTGCAGCAGAATGTGCATGACGTCCGGATGGGCTTTTTCCACTTCGTCGAACAGAACGACCGAATAGGGGCGGCGCCGGACCCGTTCGGTCAGTTCGCCGCCTTCCCCGTGGCCGACGTAGCCGGGCGGGGAGCCGATCAGGCGCGAGACGTTGAACTTTTCCATATATTCCGACATATCGACCTGAATCAGGGCGTCGGCGTTGCCGAACATGAACTCCGCCAGCGCCTTGGCCAGCAACGTCTTGCCGACGCCGGTGGGGCCGAGGAAGAGGAAGGAGCCGATCGGGCGGGCGGGATTTTTCAGGTCGGCGCGCGAGCGGCGGAGCGCCCGGGAGATGACCGAAATCGCTTCGCTCTGGCCGACGACGGATTTGCTCAGTTCGCTTTCCATGCGCAGCAGCTTGCGGTTTTCGCCTTCCTCCATTTCCTGCAGCGGCACCCCGGTCAGTTTGGAGACGACGAAGGCCATGTCCTGCCGGGTGACCAGCGGACGGTTTTCGGCGCAGGCGGCCTGCCAGCGGCGGTGCATGGTTTCGAGTTCACTCTTGCATTCGCGTTCGCGGTCCCGGCAGCGGGCGGCGGTTTCAAAGTCCTGCTCCGCGATCGCCGCCTCCTTGGCCTGTCGGGCTTCCGCCAGTTCCTGTTCGAGCCGGGAGGTGTCCGGGGGGGCGGTCACGCAGTTGATCCGGGCGCGCGCTCCCGCTTCGTCCATGACGTCGATCGCCTTGTCCGGCAGAAAACGACCGGAAATATAGCGGTCGGAAAGCCGCACCGCCGCCTCCAGTGCATCGGGCGCGTAACGGATGTGATGGTGTTTTTCGTAGGTTTCCCGGAGTCCTTCGAGAATGCGGATCGAATCCTCCACGCTCGGAGGATTGACGATGATCGGCTGGAAGCGGCGTTCCAGAGCGGCGTCCTTTTCGATGCCCTTGCGGTATTCGTCGAGCGTGGTGGCGCCGACGCACTGCAGCTCGCCGCGGGAAAGCGCCGGTTTGATGATGTTGGCGGCGTCCATGGCGCCTTCGGCGCCGCCCGCGCCCACGATGGAATGCAGTTCGTCGATGAACAGGATCACCTTGCCCGAATTGCGGACCTCGTCGATCACCGCCTTGATCCGTTCTTCGAACTGGCCGCGGTACTTGGTCCCGGCCACCATCAGCGGGAGATCGAGGGCGAAGACCTTTTTGTCCGCGAGAATTTCCGGGACGTTGCGGGCGGCGATCGCCTCGGCCAGGCCTTCGAGAATCGCGGTTTTGCCGACGCCGGCCTCGCCGATCAGCACCGGATTGTTTTTGGTGCGGCGGCAGAGAATCTGGATGACCCGTTCGATTTCGTCGTGGCGTCCGATGACCGGGTCGAGTTCGCCGCGGGCGGCCAGTTCAGTCAGGTTCCGGCCGAAGGCATTCAGCGTCGGCAGTCCGTCGGCGTCGGCGCCGCCCGGAGTGCCCGGCATGCCGCCGTTTTCACCGTCGTTGCCGCCCTCGGGCAGGTAATCCGGATCAAGCGCCCGGACGATCTGTTCGCGAACTTTTTCCGGATCGACCTGAAGATTGGCCAGAACCCGGGCGGAGGCGCTTTCGCCTTCCCGGAGCAGGGCCAGCAGCAGGTGTTCGGTCCCGATGAAGTTGTAATTCATCGCCTGCGCTTCTTCCGCCGCCATCATCAGGACCCGCTTCAGGCGCGGGGTCAGCGGCAACTGTCCGGCGGTTTTGGTCTCGCCGCCGGAGCCGCAGATTTTCTCCACTTCGAGTCGGAGTTGTTCCAGACTCAAGCCCAGCGCCTTGAGCGCCTCCACCGCCACGCCTTCGCCCAGGCTGAGCAGACCGAGCAGCAGATGCTCGGTGCCGATATAATCATGGTTGAACCGTTCCGCCTCCTTGCGGGCCAGGATCAGAACCTGCCGCGCGCGCGGCGTCAGGTTGCCGAAATTCTTCTTATCGTCAGCTTCCGCCATATTCCACCTCCGTCCGTTTCGGATAATATACACCCGATCTCCGAAAAACAAATCCGTCCCCGCGCGCGCGGCATGAAACCGGGAATGCTCATGTTTCCGGTTCCACCCCCGCAGCCAGTTGATAAAGCAGCCGCAGCGCAGTGGCGCGGGATCGTTGCCGGATGGATTCCCGGCTGCCCCGGAAGCGGCATTCCCGTACCGTTTCCCGGTCGCCGCAGACGGCGGCGACATAGACCAGTCCCACCGGTTTTTCCGGGGTACCGCCGCCGGGGCCGGCGATACCGGTGACGGCGGCGGCGCAGTCGGTGCGCAGCAAGTGCCGGACGCCCCGGGCCATGGCCAGCGCGCAGTCGGCGCTGACCGCGCCGGAGGTGGCAAGCAACGCTTCGGGCACACCGAGCACCGCCGACTTGACGCGGTTGTCGTAAGCGGTGACGCTGCCCAGAAAGACTTCGGACGCTCCGGGAACGGCGGTGATGGCCGCCGCCGTCTGGCCGCCGGTGCAGGATTCGGCCAGGCTCAGCGTCCGCTGCTGTTCCCGCAGCAGCCGCACCAGGCCTTCAGCGATGGAAAGGCACCCTTCGGGAAGAGCGTTGCCGGCAAACAATCGGCGGGCTTCGATGAATTTCACATCCAGCAGCGCGGCGTCGGCGGCGGAGAGAAAAACCCGGGCGCCTTCCGCACTGGCGCAATAGGCCAGCGATACCGCACAGTCGCGAAAGCGCGGCGCCAGCGTTTCCTCGATCAGGAGTTCCGCGCCGCCGGCGACGAGAAAGCCGCGGGTGAGAGTCCGGCCGCCGTCGTCGCCGAGGGCGGTCAATCGCGGCAGCACCTCCGCGTTCAGGATCGGCTCCATCTCCACCGGCGGTCCGGGCAGGAGAAACACATGACAGGCGTGCCCGGCATAAGCGGTATTCAGATAAAGGCCGGGGGCGCTGCCGTTGGCATTCGGCAGCACCGCGGCTCCCTGCGGCACGTCCGCCTGTCGGAAAAGCGTGGCGGGAATCGGTCCGGCGCCATGTCGCCGCCGGTAGTAACGGCGCAGGTTATCGGCCAGTTCTCCGGAACGGACCAGCGGCATGCCGAAGAATTCCGCGGCGACATCCCGGGTCAGATCGTCCGCGGTCGGTCCGAGACCGCCGGTCACGAGGACGACGTCCCCCTTCAGCGCCGCCAGGTGGAACGCCGTGATCAAGGCCTCCCGGTCATCGCCCACGGTCTGGGCCCGGTGCACGGTCCGGCCGATCGTCCCGAGCGCGCGGCCGATGGCGGCGAGATTGGTGTTGACGTTGGAACCTTTCAGGAGCTCGGTTCCGGTGGAGATGACTTCAATCTGCATATTCGGTTTGCTTTCGTTGAGATTCTACGTTACATTAATGCCGACATCATGGAATTGCAAGGTAGTCGTGACGATGAAACTGACCGTACACCCCTCCCGTATCGCCGGCGCGATCACCGTGCCCGGTTCGAAATCCCATACCATTCGCGGCATTGTCGCCGCGCTGGCCGCCGAAGGAACGAGTACGCTGTGCGCGCCGCTGGATTCGGCGGACACCCGTTCCGCACTGGCCGCCGCCACGGCGCTTGGGGCTGTTTGCGCGGAGCAGGGGCGCGACTGGCGTATTACCGGGACCGGCGGGCGGCTGACTGACCCCCGCAAGACGCTGGATCTGGGCAATTCCGGTACCGGGTTGCGGCTGCTGACGGCCATGGCCGCGACCGGAGGGTTTCCGGTTCGTTTTGACGGGGATGCTTCATTGCGGACGCGACTGATGGAGGGACTGCTGGACGCGTTACGACAGCTGGGAGCGGAGTGTGTTTCGGATAACGGCCGGTGTCCGCTGACGGTTCGTGGCCCGCTTGAAGGCGGGACTGCCGCCGCAGTGGACGGGACGACGTCGCAATTCCTGACGGCGCTGCTTTTTGCCGCGCCGCTGGCCCGGCGCGACTGCGTTTTGGATCTGGAGTTTCTCAATGAAAAACCGTATATCGGGATTACCCTCGGCTGGCTGGACCGGCTGGACATCCGCTACCGTTGTTCGGAGGATCTGCTGCATTTTGAAGTACCGGGAAGACAGCGCTACCGGGGATTCGAGGCGACGATTCCCGCGGATTTCTCCACGGCGGCGTTTCCGCTGGTCGCGGCGGCGCTGGTCGGGGACGGAGTGGAGATCCGCAATCTGGATTTTTCCGACGTGCAGGGAGACAAAGCCGTATTTGAGTATCTGGCGCGCATGAATGCCTCCTGTTGCCGGGGCAGGGAACTGCTGGTGGAAGCCGCGCGGCCGTTACAGGGTGGGGATTTCGATCTTAACGCCACGCCGGATGCGCTGCCGGTGATGGCCGTGGCCGGCGCCGCCGCCACGGGAACGACGCGGCTGCTCCATGTGCCGCAGGCCCGGGTCAAGGAGACGGATCGGATTGCCTGCATGACCCGGGAATTGCGGAAAATGGGCGCGGTCATCGAGGAACTGCCCGACGGCATGATCATCCGGGGGGGCCGTCTGCACGGCGCCGAGCTGGACGGCTGCGGAGATCACCGGATCGTCATGGCGCTGGCGGTTGCCGCGCTGGCGGCGGATTCTCCTTCGGTGATCCACGGAGTGGAGGCGGCGGCGGTGACGTATCCCGATTTTGTGGCGGATTTCCGCCGGATCGGCGCCGCGTTCGAGATCTACTGAAGAAAGTAATTTTTTCCTATATTTTTCTTCATTTTTGATGGATTCGCATACTCCTTTCATGGGTTCTGCTTACTGATGAACCTGAAGCGGATTGTTTTTTGGATGTCTCTTCTATGTTCAGTGCCTCCCGGCAATGTATAATATAATTTTTTATAAGATTTCACTTTATTTGATTGCAAATACAAAAAAATCATGTAAAATTTATTCTCTATAGCCTGTTAAAATATAAAAGGAAGAGTAGATTTTTTCAAAAAATAGAATATCAATTTCTATAAAAATTTTATATATAATCTTATTGTTGTTTTATTGTTATGATAAGGAATACTTTCTACTATGAATGAAGCGCAGAGTTTTGTCTATAAAGATGTAGAATACCGAAAATCAGCAACAGGGTATTTTCGTGTTAAAAAGACGGGAATTATTGAAAAAATTTATCCAAGAAAATATACTGAGGCATTAAAGGGGTATATTGATTCATTATGTGAGGAATTACCATCTTATGTATCTTCTCATGCAGATGCGATTATGACATCATTAATTATTGGTAGAAAAGCTGTGATTATTTTTAAGATTGACATAAAGGATATGAACACTCCTATCTGGAGCGGACTGGAAGAAAAATATACAATATTTTATTTCCGTTGGGAGAAAACACAAAAATCTATAAGGCAAAATTATAGTTGCGAGATCTGTGGTCGCCTTTCTCCTATTTTTGCTATAGGAATGTATGCGTATGCAGAATGCACTGTAAAGCGCATTCCTAGAGGAAGAAGTATTGATACCGGTATTGTGGCTAGAGATCGAGTCAAAAATTTATATCATGAGAAAAATTTAACCTGCAAGGCTACAGACCTTTGTACGATTCCCTCTGAATTGCAGTGGAGTTCTCCACGATATTTTATTGCGAGTGATAAGGTGGCAGACGTTAATTCATGGAAAGACATTTTATCATTATTAGGGCGGAATCTTTATTTGCGTAAAAAGGCAAGATTAAAGAATTTGTGCAATATCAGTTTTCCAGACTTTCCTCTGGGAAATTCTTTGAAGAAATCCCGAAAAGGAATGTTAAGTCCAGTCTGTTTTGGTCCGGACGTTTGGGTAGATGTCGCAAGACCTCAGGATGAATTAATCAAAATGATTTTTCGTTTACCGGATTTGTGTGGTGTATCTGCTAACCATTTCCGAATTCTTTATGATGTCCTTGATGTGGAATCTATCATTAATCCTGCTGATGTTCGAATTTCGGCAGAGG
>CASFXO010000213.1 GCA_949298665.1 uncultured Lentisphaeria bacterium | reverse complement strand
GTGATCAAGCTGTAATGGCCACGGGCCGTTCCGGTCGGCGGGGCCGCTGCGGTCGCGCCGTCCGGAACGACGCGCCGGAGCAAAACTGGGAAAGGGGAACTTCTATGACTGCGGTCATGTCGTTTGCGTTGCTGTGTCTGCTGCTGGTATGCGGGAAGGTGCTGCGGGTGTATGTGCCGCTGTTGCAGCGTTTGTACCTGCCGAGTTCGGTGATCGGCGGCGTGCTGGGACTGATCCTGATCCGCTGCTGCGGGGACCGGCTGCCTGCGGCATGGTTTGCACCGTGGAGCGAGGTGCCGGGCTTTCTGATCAACGTGGTGTTCGCTTCTCTGTTTCTGGGGGTGGCGGTGCCCGGCATCGGCCGCATCTGGCGGATTGCGGCGCCGCAGTTCTGCTACGGGCAGATCATCGCCTGGGGGCAGTATGTGGTGGGGCTGGGACTGGTGCTGCTGCTGCTGAAACCGTTGTTCGGAGTCAGTGACGTTTTCGGGACGCTGCTGGAAATCGGTTTCGAAGGCGGGCACGGCACGGTCGGTGGACTGGCGTCCACCTTTGATGCGCTCGGTTTTCCGGAAGGGCGCGATCTGGGCTATACCGTCGCCACGGTCGGCATGATCACCGGGGTGGTATTCGGGATGATTCTGATCAACTATGCCGTCATGCGCGGTTGGGTCAAGGGGATTCGTTCCTTCCGCGACCAGAGTCGGGCGGAACGCTGCGGGATCTGGCCGAAGCACCGGCAACCTCCGGCCGGCCGGCAGACGGTACAGGCGGATTCGATCGACTCGCTGGCGTTTCACGTGGCGATACTCGGGCTGGCGGTGCTGGTGGGATATCTCTTCAAGCAGGCGTTCATCGGGCTGAATCAGGTGGTGCCGGAGGCGGTCCGCAATCTCCGGGTGCTGGAAAGTTTCCCGCTGTTTCCGCTGTGCATGCTCGGCGGACTGCTGGTGCAGGTGGTGATGAGCCGGTTGCGCATTGATTTTCTGGTGGATCACGGGCAGATGCAGCGGATTTCCGGGGCCACGCTGGATTTTCTGGTGGTGGCGGCGGTGGCGTCGATCCGGCTGGAATTCGTGCTGGATTATTTCTGGCCGCTGTTGATCATGTTCGTATTCGGGATTCTGTGGAATCTCTTCTGCGTGCTGGTGGTGGCGCCGCGGCTGCTGCCGGAAACCTGGTTCGAGCAGTCGATCGCCGAATTCGGCCAGTCGACGGGGGTAACCGCCACCGGGCTGCTGCTGCTGCGCATCGTCGACCCGGAATCGAAGACCATCGCCCCGCAGGCGTTCGGCTACAAGCAGCTGCTTCACGAACCGATCATGGGCGGCGGGCTGTGGACCTCCACCGCGCTGGTGCTGGTGGCCAATCACGGCGGCATGCCGATCTGGCTGATCAGCGTGGGCGTGGTACTTTTCTGGCTGCTCTTCTGGCGGCTGGTGGTGAAGCCGTCGATGCGCTGAGGCCGGGCGGGCGCTTCTACTCGGCGCGCAGAACGGTAATGGGGTTCTGCTGGGCCGCCTGCCAGGCAGGGTAGGTGCCGAAGATGACTCCAACCAGGCTGGAAATCAGCATCGACGCCACAATGCTCCAGAGCGAATAGACCGTCGGCATGCCGGCGTAATAGGTGATGATCTGGGAAATGCCGATTCCCAGAACGACGCCGAGCAGACCGCCGAGCGAGGTGAGCGAGACGGTTTCGATGAGGAACTGGAGCAGAATGTCGATTTTCTGAGCGCCGAGCGCGCGCCGGGTGCCGATTTCCTTGCGGCGTTCGAAGACGCTGGCGAGCATGATGTTCATGATGCCGATGCCGCCGACGATCAGCGAAATGCCGGCAATCGAACTCATGACGATGGTGAAGATGTTCTGCGTGGCTTCGCGCTGTTTGAGCAGGTCAAGCGGAACGATGACTTCCCAGTCCTTGACCGTGGAGTGGGATTTTCCCAGATACTTGATCAACCGGCGGGCGGTATTGTCGATGTATTCGAGGTTCCGGATTTTCAGCAGGAAGACGTCGTAGTCGATCAGGGTGACCCGGATGCCGGTGCCGTCGTCGGTGTAGGCGTAGTTGCCGTAGAGAATTTCCGAGGTGGGGAAGGGGATGAGAATCATGTCGTTGGGGCTGCCCACCTCGGGATAATTGGAGCCGATGTCGTTGTGGAGTACGCCGATGACGCGGAACACCTGCCCCTCGACGCGGATGGGAGCGCCGATGACGTCTCTGGCGCCGAGCGGGAAAAGTTTCCGCTTCACATTGCTGCCGATGACGCAGATGTTCTGAGGCGAACGGAAATCCATTCCGGAAAACCAGCGCCCGGCCGTCATGCCGCTGGCCGAATCCTCCAGAAAATCCCGGTCGACGCCCACCAGCTTCAAATCCATCCGGTCCAGGCCCTTGAGGATTTTCTTGCGTGCGTCCCGCACCCGGGTGATCCGTTCGATGTTGTCGAGTTCCAGGATCTTCCGACGGTCGACCGCGCTCAGCCCATAGGCGTCGATCCGGCTGGTGCGGCTGGAGCTGACGCCGGCGCCCGCGGACGGCGGTTTTTTGGAGTAGACGATGATTTTGTCGATGCCCATGGCTTCGATCTGTTCCAGCGCCTTGCGCTTCGCGCCCTCGGAGATGGCCAGCATGGCGATGACGCTGCCGACGCCGAAGATCACGCCGAGCGAGGTCAGGACCGAACGCACTTTGTGCAGGCGCAGATTCTGCAGCGAAAGCTGGACGATGTCGCCGAACATCATCATGATGCAAACGCCCCCTGTGGAAATTCCTGCACCACCAGCCCGTCCCGCAGTCGGATCACCTGATCGTAATGGGGTTCAAACAGCGGATTGTGCGTGACCATGACGATGGTGACGTTCTGTTCCCGGTTGAGGCGGTGAAAGAGATTCATGATTTCGTTGCCGGTTTTTTCGTCCAGGTTCCCGGTCGGTTCATCGGCCAGCAGGAAGGTCGGATGGTTGCCGAGCGACCGGGCCACCGCCACCCGCTGGCATTCGCCGCCGGAGAGCTGGGTTGGACGGTGTCCGAGCCGGTGTCCGAGCCCGACCTGTTTCGCCAGTTCCAGGGCGCGTGCCCTCCGGACCCGTCGCGAAACGCGGTTGTAGATCATCGGAACTTCGATGTTCTGTTCGATCGTCAGATACGGAAACAAGTTGAAACTCTGGAAGATGAAACCGATCTTGCGGTTGCGGATCGTGGCCTGTTCCTGGTCGGTCAGGGTTTCCACATTGATGTCTTCGAGCAGGTAACTGCCGGAGGTGGGGACGTCGAGCATCCCCAGAATGTTCAGCATGGTCGATTTGCCGGAGCCGGAGGTGCCGACGATGCCGACGAACTGGCCGCGCCGGATCTCGAAGGAGATGCCCTTGAGCACGTTGACGGCCAGTTCACCGGTATTGTAGGTTTTCCGGATGTCGCTCAAGCGCAGGACGACTTCGCCGCCGGCGTAGGGAGTGATTTCAAACGGGGGGATACTGCTGCTCATGACCATCCGGTTCAGGATTCGCTGTCCTGCTTTTTCTGATAGGGCCGGTAGAGATAGACGATGTCGTTCTCCTTGAGTCCGTCGAGAATCTGCACGTAATTGCTGTTGTCTTCCCCGATGGTGACCGGGACCTCCTTGGGGGCGCCGCCGCGATGGCAGTAGACGAAAAACGACGAATTGTTTTCGAACACCGCCTCCACCGGCACGAACAACACGTCGCGCAGGATCTTGGAAATCACTTCGACTTCCACGCTCATGCCGTTCACCAGCTGCGGATTTTGTTCATCCAGGGTGATTCGGGAGTTGTAGACCTTGGGGGAAGCGCTGTCCCAGCTGATCTGATTGACCGGCAGCGTGGCGATCTGGCTGATCGCGCCACCCAGTTTAAGCGTCGGCAGGGAATCGGGGGTGATGATCACCCGGTTGCCGGTGCGGATCCGGGAACGATACTGTTCCGGCAGGTCGAAGTCCACCATCAGGTTGTCCATTTCCGGGATGGTCAGAATGATCTGGCCCTTCCAGATGTCCATGCCCGGCTTGACGTCCGGGTTGCCCCAGCGCCGGTCGGGGTCGGCGTAGATGACGATGCCGTCGGCGGGGGCGACCAGTTTCATCATCGGCAGATAGGATTCGTATTTTTCCAGCTGGTTGACGATCCGGCGGATATTGGTGCGCAAATTGTCCACCAGTTTCTTTTTCTGCACGAGGTTGGAGGCGGTGGAGATGCGCACCCGTTCCCGGTTCAGCTTCGCCTGTTCCAGTTCGTTATAGAGCCGCAGCAGGGTGATCGGGTTGTCGTAGCGCTGGAAGGCCTTGCGGTCGGTCTGGGCACTGGACAGGGCGTTTTCCGCGGTGTCGATCTTGTTCTGGAGGTCGCGGAGCTCCTTCTGGTTCTGCTGTTCCCCGGCCTCGTCACTGACGCCTTCTTCCTTGATGGCCTTCAGTTTGTCTTCATAATCCTGCTTGGCGTTGAGCAGATTGGTTTCGGCGGTCGCGATCTGCAACGCGAGGTTCTTTCTGGTATTGGAGCGTTCGAGACGCAGGTATTTGCGAAGTGCGGCCTCGGCCTGGTTCAAACGGTCTTCCGCAACCTTGAGGTCGACCTCGTTGCTGCTCTCCTGCACCTTGGCGTTTTCGATGGCGATGGCGAGTTCCTTTTCCTGATTGGAGTAGGAGATGCGCAGATCATCGATTTTTTCCTTGAGTTCATCGGTTTCGAAGACCGCCAGCACGTCGCCTTTTTTGACCTTGGCGTTTTCGTCTACCACCGAAAGCAGCTTGGTGCGGTAGTTGGCCTGCAGCGACAGTTTATGTTTTTCACTGGCACTGACGTTGCCGCTGAGGCGCAACCCGATGATCAGGTTGTCGCGCTTGACCTTGAACGTCCGGTCGATGGCGGTGTCGCCGCGGCGGATTTTGAACTGTTCATCCGCGCGGCGTTCCGCAAGATAGACCACCCCCCAGCAGTAACCGGCGGCGGCCAGCAGGACCGGGACGGCGGTCAGAATCGTGATTTTCATCCAGCGAATGCGCACTTTTCATCCCTCTTCATTACGGTTTGGGGAGACCGGTGGGAATTTCACCGGTCGTGGATTCGCTCTTCTGCAGCGGATCGCGGTCGATGAATTCATGCTTGACCTGCTGCAAAGTGTTTTCCGTCTGCGGCAGCGTCGGGGACTTGCGGATGATGTCGCCGATGGCGTTGCTGCTCCGGGCGGTTTCGTCCGGGTCGAAGAGGATGCCGTCGGCCAGATCATCCGGCGTCAGAATACGCACCCGGAGGAAGAACAGCAGCTGAATCAGTTCCTTTTCCCGGTATTTGGAGGTGAACAGTTCCCCGAAGTACGGGATGTCGCTCAAAAACGGGATGCGCTCCTGGCGGACGGATTCCCGGTTGTTGTACAGGCCGCCCATGACGATGGTCTGGCCGTCTTCCAGCTTGATGTTGGTTTCGATGCTGCGCACGGAGATCACCGGTACCTGATAGGAACTGGACCCCTGCGAAATCGTCTGATAGCTCTGGATGTTCGATACCTGCGGTGAAACCAGCAGCGTGACGTTGTCCTCGTTGATCATTTTCGGCGTGACGTCCAGCGTGACCCCGACCCGTTTGAAGGTGGTGCTGGTCTGGATGCTGCCGTTGGTGTTGGTCTGGGACTGGATCGGGACGTCCTGACCGTTGGAAATGGTGGATTTTTCATTGCGGGCGACCACGATGGTCGGCGAGGACAGCACCTTGGCGTCCTGGGCGTTGAGCAGCCACTGGAAGGCGGCGTGGACGCTTTTGTCGCCGGAGGTGAAGACCCAGTCCATGCCGCCGCCGTCCGACGTCGCGGTCGGTGCGAGCGACGAGGTGCTCATGCCGGCGCTGTTGTTGACGGCGCCGGGACGTGCCTGGCCGTTTTCATCGATCATGGTGACGTCCTTGGTCTGATTGAAGGTCAGTGACATGTTGCGCTGCATGCCGTCGGAAATCATGATTTCGACGACCTTGGCCTCGATCAGCACCTGAGAAGAGGGGACGTCGATGGCGGGCAGAATTTCGGCCAGGGCTTCGATATTTTCCTTTTTGTCGTTGATGATGAGCATGTTCTGTTCTTCGGTCGGTTCCACATACCCGTCGTTGGTGATCAGGGACTCGACGCTGGTGGAGAGTTTGCTGGCCGTATTGTAGCGGCAGCGATAAACCAGTGTGGCGCGGCCGCTGATACCGGGAAGGACCTTCAGATAGCGCTTTTCCGGAGAAGGACGGCTTTTGCGGACTTTCTGCTGCGGGGCGAACAATTCCCGGAGCTGGTCCGCGACCCGGACGACGTTTTCCCGTCCGGCCTGGATATCCTCCGGCGTGCGGACCACGATCTCTCCGGGATTGAGGATGGATGGAGGGTTACCGCTCTGCTCCGCCGCGAATACGGAAGAACCGCAGAGCGCCAGCGCACTGACGCCGAACAGCCGGAAAAAAGATGCTCGAAACATGGAAACGAAAACCTTCTGCGTGATGCGTTGCCTTTTTATTTTTACTACTGAATAATTTTCGGCATTATACATCTGTTTTCCGGAAAAATCAACTCCGAAAGAAACCTTTTGAAAAAAACTTTAAAAATAAAAAAAAAACCGCTCTCCGTTGCGGAAAAATTCTCCGCTACCCGCTATATTA
>CASFXO010000212.1 GCA_949298665.1 uncultured Lentisphaeria bacterium | reverse complement strand
GGAACAGAAAAACAGCGCTTCTACCGTCGCGAGTTCTCTGGTTTATTAAGCCGGGACGGAAACCGCGAACATGAGGAAACCGGATTTCACCAACCTCCTGCAGGTGCTGGCGGGCGAAAAACCGTCCCGCCCCACTCTGTTTGAATTCGCCGTCAGTGAACGCATTTTCCAGCACGTCCGTCCCGGCTGCGACCGCTCCCCCGAGGAGCGGGCCCGGACCTGGGCCATGCTGGGATATGACTATGCCTTCCTCCCTGCCGGGCTGCGGTTCACCTACGGCCCGGAGACCCGGGCGGCTTCCATTTCCCTCAACGAAAGTCCGCTGATCAACTCCTGGGAGGATTTCGAGAAATACCCCTGGCCGAACGTCGACGATTTCGACTATTCCCTCTATGCAACAGTAAAGTTGCCGCCGGGCATGAAACTGATCGCCTGGGGACCTAACGGTATTCTGGAAAATCTGATCCGGCTGGTTGGTTTCGATCAGCTATGTTTCCTGTGTTTCGATCAGCCTGATCTGGTACAGGCGATTACGGACCGCATCGCGGATCTGGAATACGCCCATTATGAACGAGCCCTGCAATTTCCGGCCATCGGCGCCTGCTTCGTCAACGACGACTGGGGCTTCGCTCAGGGCCCCATGCTGCGGCCGGAAGACATGCGCCGCTATATCGTGCCGCAGACCGCCCGGCTCGTAAGGCTGATCCACGACGCTGGACGGCCCGCCCTGCAGCACTCCTGCGGCAACGTCTTTGACTGCGGCCTGATCGAAGACGTCATCGACGTCTGCCGGTTCGACGGCCGCCACTCCTACGAGGACAAAATCCTTCCGGTGGAAACGGCCTATGACCGTTATCACCACCGGCTGGCCATTCTCGGAGGACTGGATGTTGATTTCCTCTGTCGCAGCACGCCGGAGCAGGTGGCGCAACGGGCCCGGGCCATGCTGGAACGCAGTGAAGCGGACGGGGCCTATGCGCTCGGCTCCGGAAACAGCATTCCCGATTATGTGCCGATGGAAAATTATTTCGCCATGATTGCGACCATCCATTCATAAGTGCTTTTTCAACAGAAAGGAAAACGGCCATGCGGCGTTTCTTATTTCGCAATCTCCTGCTTCTGCTCGTTCCTGTCGGCCTCGGGGCCGCCGAGTGGAACTGGACGACTTACGGTAAAGGCCCCGGCAACTTCACCCGTGATAAATCCGGCGTCATCCGAATCCGGGACAACAGCCCGGAACAGGAATACGGTATCAGAACGGTCCTCCCCATCCCCCAGTCCGGAAAATATGAGGTCTCCTGCGAAGTGGCGCTTCCGCCCGGAGGAAACGCCGCCGGTAATACCAAGCTCTTCCTGGTCGCCGGCAACCAGCAGGCCGCCGCCTATTTCACCGGAGCTGAAAACGGCCGATTTAAACGTTACGTTGCCGGAATCGACATTCCGGCCGGAGTGGATAAGCTGCAAGTTTATCTCTACAGTTCCTATAAGGAAAAAGCAGATTTTCTGGTAAAAAATATTCGCATGATCCCCGTCAAAGAGTTTTCCGTTCCCCCGGGGCCGCTCACGCCCCCGTCCGTCGCTTCCGCCGCACCTGCCGCCGTCCCGGGAGAGCTGCGTAACCCCGGACTCGAAAACCGCGATGACAACGGCATACCGCGCTTCTGGCAAAAATACGGTCAGGCCCCGCTGCCTTCTCCCACTTCAGGACCGCTGTTGATCAACGACCCGGACAATCAGTTAGAAAACGGAATTTACCAGGATATTTCCCTGCCCGCGGACGGAGGCAATTATCTGGTCACGGTCACCGCCTCCCTGCCGGACGACGACGCGGATCCCACCGGCGCTTATGTGCAGTTGCGCACCCAGCCCGACAACCAATTCCGCCAGGCCCCTCTGGAAACCGGTTACCGCCCCGGTGAAACCGCCGAAACCAAGGTCGGCATGACCCCTGCCCCCGGGTCTCGGACGATGCGTGTTTACATCTATACTCATAAGGCCGAGTCCCCGCGCTTCCTGCTGCATCGCGTCAAATTGGAAAAGGTGGACAAACTGCCGGAAACCACTTCCGGACTTTCCCCCCAGTTTCAGCAGCTCAAAAATCTGTATCTGGAAACACCGCTTCGCGGTACCCCCATCGCCCCTGGTGACACCCCTGCGGCACGCCGTGCGGCGGAAAAGATCGCCGCCAGATTCGGCGGTCCGATCGTCGATCCAACCACGGTAAAACTCCCGCTGGAACAGCATATCATCGTCGTCGGAGCCCGGGAAAACACTCCGTTGATCGCCCGACTCTACCGCCGCGGCTTCTGCTACACCGATCGGGTCTATCCCGGCCCGTGCGGGTTTGAGTTCCGCAGTAGCCACACTCCCACCGGCGGCGGCTTCAACGTCCTGCTCGTCGGCGGCAGCGATGAAGCCGGAATCGAAGCCGCCACTGAACGGTTGCTCGCGCAGCAAAGTGATCGCACCGGATTTCAAATGCAAATTTCCGCCCCCGGCTTTACCAAACCTTTCGATGCGGGTGACTCCAACCGGTATCGGCTGGTCGGCGCCGGCGGTTACTATGGATGGAATTATATCGCCGGAATCATGGCGCTTTTCTACCAGACGGGAGATACGGAATACGCCCGTGAATTCCTCCGGCTCGCCTTCCCTGACGCAGACGCGAAAAAGACTTTTCAGAAATTCAATCCGGAAAGCCTCGAAAACCCCGATGATCCCCTCGCCGGTCCTTATCATTATTGCGGCCACCAGATGCTGCTGCTCTGGGATCTGATCGAGGAACATCCGTTTTTTTCCGATGCCGACCGGTTGAAGGTCACCAATGCCTTC
>CASFXO010000211.1 GCA_949298665.1 uncultured Lentisphaeria bacterium | reverse complement strand
CTGCGGTTCAAATAGGTATAGGCGGCGCGGGGCGAGCCGTCCGGCTTGTCCTCGCCGGAGTCGAGCACCACGTACAGGACCGGCCCGTGCCGGAACGCCTGAAAGGCCAGGCCGTCCGGCGCGGCGAAGAAGTCGAACCAGCGGATGGCGTCCCGTCCCCGCCATTCATGGTTGCCGCGCACCATGATCAGGGGTTTGAGACCGCCGGTCAGGCGCACGTATTCATCCAGGTAGCCGCCGTAAATATCCCGGGACGCCGATTCCAGCGCGGAGGTACTGTCGCCGAGGAGGACGACGAAATCGGCATTGGCGACATTGCCGCTGCGCAGCAGTGCTGCCAGTTCCTTCGGGCGGCCGTGAATGTCGGAAGTGAGCAGGGCGGTGGTTTTTTTCTTTTCCGGATCGAAAGCGGTGAACCTGCGGAATTCCGGTTCCCGATCCACATCCAGACTGCCGGGCGTGGCCGCGAGCAGCCGGTATTCGTAAACGGCGCCGGCCTTCAACCCGGTCAATTCCACCCGGTGCATGCGCCGGTCGGTACGGATCTGACCGCCGACGGTCTCCCAGGCTTCGCGCCGGGTCTTCTGACCGGCTTCGCGGAATTCGACGCCGGCGCCGGAGGGATCGGTGCTTTCCCAGCAGACGGTGATCCGGTCCGGGGCGGGATTGATCAACCACGGTCCATGCAGCGGTTCGACGGCGGCGGCCGTCGTTTCCGGGACGACGGTCGTGACGACAAGGAGCAGGAGGGAAAGCAGCTGTTTCATCGCAAGCCTCCGGAAGGGAAAACCTCGGCGTTTTCGGCGATGGCGTCCAGCAGGGCTTCATAATCGGGAATTTTCGACTCCTCGGCCTCGGCGATGTGCCGGGGCACCGCGGTCGCCGGAGAGGCGGGGGCGAAAACCGTGCAGCTGTCGGGGGCGTGGATGATCGAGATCGGATAGGTGTCGATGGCTTCGGCGATCCGGATGGAATCCGCCTTGTCCGCGCCGCAGAGCGGGCGCAGCACGAGCAGGTCGACTGCGGCGTTGATGGTGCTCATGTTGGTCAAGGTCTGCGAGGCGACCTGGCCGACGGCTTCTCCGGTGAGCAGGGCGCCGCAATGGTGTCGGCGCGCCGTTTTTTCCGCGATGCGCAGCATGGCGCGGCGATAGAGGACGGTGCGGTTGCGCTCGGTACAGAGGTCCCGGATCTGTTTCTGCAACGGTGCGAGGTTGCAGACGTAGAGGGTGCCGGCCGGTTGGTACGCATTGAGTTTTTCGGCGAGGCGCCTGACTTTGTCCACGCTCTCCGGCGGCGTATAGGGGGCGCTGTGAAAGGTGATGAAGTCCACGAAGCAGCCGCGTTTCATGGCGAGGTAGGCGGCCACCGGCGAGTCGATGCCGCCGGAAAGCAGCCCCAGCACCCGGCCGTTGCACCCGACCGGCAGCCCGCCGGGCGCACGGAAGGTTTCCAGAAAGACGGCCGCAAATTCATGGCGCACCTCGCAGCCGATGGTGACGTCGGCGTCGTCCAGATCGACGGTCAGCCGGTCGTCGTTTTCGAGGCCGCGTGCGACGACGGCGGCGAGATCGATTTCGATTTCCTTGGAGCGAAGCGGGAATTCCTTGTTGCTGCGGCGTGCCCGGATGCGGAAGGATACCGTCTGCTGCCGGGCGAACCGGGCGGCGAAGACCGGGGGGGCCATCTGGGCGACGGCATCCCGGATGGCGTCCATTTCGGGACGGACCAGCCGGGCAGGGGAAAAGGATTCGAGGCCGAATATCCGGGAGAGAATTTCACGGACAGCGGCCAGTTCGGTTTCGGAGAAGAGGGCATTCCGGTCGGGATGTTCGATCCAGATGCGGCCGCGGACCTGACGGACTTTGCAATTCACTTTGTCGCGCAGGAAGTGGCGCATGTTGCCCATCAGCTGTTTTTCAAATTCGCGGCGGTTATTGCCTTTGATGGCGATTTCGTGGTAACGGCAAATGACGGCGTTGTACATGATTTCTGATTCCTGGAAGGCGGGATTTCACTGGAGCCGGCTGCCGGACTTGAACCGGCGACCTGATGATTACAAATCAACTGCTCTACCAACTGAGCTAAGCCGGCGAAAAAACAATCGCTCAACCCATACTATAGCGCTTCCAGCTCATTCTGTCAATTTGAAAACAACGCGTTCTCCGTTGAAAATCCGACGACGACCGGTGAGGAAAATACAGGAAAACGGACCATCGTCATTCCGGTTTTCGCGCCAACTGGGCGAGCAGCCGCAGTTTCTCCTCCGGATCGGTGGCATGGCGCAGTTCCTCGATGATCCGTTTCCGGTCGCGCACCGCGCCGCGGGCGCGCAGCACGGCGACGCAGTCCTTCAGGGCCTTGTCCAGATTTTTTTCGGTAAAGGCGCATTCCGAGGCCAGAATGCGGCTGATGGCCGGTGTCGGGTCCTCCGCCAGCATCGCCGCCACCGCCGCCGCGGCATGCGCGTGTTCGCCGTTCATGGTGTCCGCCAGTACCCGGTTGAGCGCGCGTGCGGCCGGAGTGTCTCCCAGCAGCTCCGGCGGCAGCTGTTCCGCCAGCAGTCGGGCGGCGCGTTCGAACCCGAGGGACAGTTCCAGCAGCGTCAATTCCGCCTGCTCCCGGTCCACGGCTGCATTCGGCGTGGCCGGTGAAACGGCGGGCGCGGCGCTCTGCTGCGGCATGCCGCTTCCGGCGAAGCGGCGGGTCCGGAGTCTGCGGCGGCGATTCAATTCGCCGAGAATGGCGTCCTCGCTCACATTCAGCAGCGCGGCACTGTCCCGGGCATACAATTCCCGCAGTACCGGGTTTTCCACCAGTCCCAGCAGGTCGATGAATTCTCCGGCGGCACGGCCGCGATCGGCGGCGTTGGTCAGGTCGTATCTCGTGGCGCAGCTCTCCGCCAGATGAACGGTCCATGGACGAGCGGCTCCGACCGCCGCCGCCACCGCCTCCGCGCCGCCGCTCCGAAACAATTCGTCGGGGTCCTTGCCCCCCGGAATGCGGATGACGCCGACTTCGAACTCCAGCGGCAGCAGCAGCTCCAGCGCGCTGCGGACGGCTTTCTGTCCCGCCTGGTCGGCGTCGAAGGCGAGCTGTACCCGGTCCACGTAGCGGCGCAGGATTCTCGCCTGGTCCGCGGTGAATCCGGTGCCCTGCGGCGCTACCGCCTGTTCCAGGCCCGCCCGGTGCAGGGCGATGGTGTCGAGCTGACCTTCGCAGAGAATGGCTTCCCGGGTCTCCTGCATCGGTTTCCGGGCGAAGGGGAGGGCGTAGAGCAGCTGGCTTTTTTTGAAAATCGGGGTTTCCGCGGTATTGACGTATTTGGCCGTCTGCGGGTGTGCTTCCAGGGAGCGGGCGCTGAAGCCGACCACCTTGCCCTGTTCGTTCCAGATGGCGAACGTCAGCCGGCCGCGGAAATGGTCGTAGAGCCGTCCCCCGTTATCTGAACGCCGGATGATGCCGCCGGTCAGCATTTCCTCGTCGGTAAACCCCAGGGCCCGGCCGTAGCGCAGACAGCCGTCCCAGGCGTCCGGAGCGGCGCCGAGGCGGAAGCGGGCGACGATTTCCGGGGACAGGGCGCGGGTGGCCAGATAACGGGCCGCCGGCCAGTCGGGATGTTTTTTCAGGTTGCTTTCGAAAAAGCGGGCGAATTCCTCCTGCAGCTGATACAAGCGGTCCCGGACATTGGCGGCGGCGCGCTCTGCCGCCCGGTCGCCTCCTCCAGCGGCCGTCGGTTCCGGAATGACCACGCCGCAGCGTGAAGCCAGCAGGTGGGCGGCTTCCGGGAAGGGAACGTTTTCACGTTCCATGACGAAGCGGAACACATCACCGCCCTTGCCGCAGCCGAAGCAGTGAAACACCTGCTTGTCGCCGCGGACATGAAACGACGGCGTTTTCTCTTGGTGGAACGGACAGCAGGCCTTCCATGAATTCCCCCCCGCCCGTTTGAGTGGAATGTAGCTGCCGATCACTTCGACGATATCGCTCCGGAGCCGGATCTCTTCGATCACCTCATCCGGGATGCCCCTGCCCATGGCGCCTCCCGTCAGCGGCCGCGAATGGCACGCAGCCGGGCCGAAACCGTGCGGCGCGTATCCGCCGATTCCGGCGTGGCCGGGGCGAGATCGAGATAGCGCTGATAAAGTGGTACCGCCACGCGGCTTTTGCCCAGATAGCGGTCCATGCAGCAGGCCAGATTGAGCAGATAGGTCGCTTCGTCGGGTGCCTTGCGGCAGGCCTTCAGAAACGCCTGCCCCGCAGCCTGATAATGCCGGTTGCGTAACTGTGAAAGCCCCAGCTGGTTCTGATAAGGAGCCGAGTCGAACAGTTTCCGGTCCCGCGCCAGCGACAGCAGGTATTTCCCCGCCTGCGCCGGATCCAGCATCATGTGAACATTGCAGAGCAGAATCAGCGTGTTGCGGTCGCCCGGGCGCAGATTGGCGGCCCGGCCCAGCGCCACCAGCGCCTCATGGGCGTGGTTGCGGTCGGCGGCGTAAAGCCGCCCCAGGGTGTATTGCGCAACAAAATCATCCGGATGTGCTTCCGCTGCCCGGAGCGCCACGCGGAGCGCGGCTTCCAGCCGGCCGCGCTTTTCCAGCAGGATCGCCTGCAGCAGCAGGGCGTCCAGGCGATCCGGAGCCTGGTCCGCTGCTTTTTCCGCCAGCCGGGTCGCCTCCTCCAGATTACCGGCGGCGGCCTCGCGCATCGCGCCGTTCAAAAGCTCGCTCACATCCCGCGGTTTGCCGCAACCGCCGGCGATCAGCAGCAGAACCGCCGCCATTCCTGTCAACCAAAGTTTCATGCCCGGAAATCCATCCTGAAAAAAGATTGAAAGTCTTACACCGGTAATGTACCGCCTGCCGGTGTTTTTGCAATTCCGGAAACCGATTTTCCCGGGTTTCCTACCGGATTTTCCGACATGTTCTCTGCCGCTTCCGCGTCAGGCCGCGAAAAGAAAACCGACCAGCAGCAGCCCCAGTTCCGCCGCCGCTCCGGCCAGGGTGATCATCTCCGCGGAAATCCCGCCGTAAGTCCGATCGGCGGCATTGCGTACCGCCCACGCGAAAATCACGGCACAGCCGGTACCCGCAATCGCCGCCAGCGGCAGCTTCAGCGCCACGAACAGCATGAGAAAGATGCCCACCAGCATTATCCGGGATTGTTCCGCCGTCGCAACTTCAAGAAACGGCCGTCCCGTATCCAGGTCCGGCAGTCCCATCAGAAAACCCTGTATCGAAAACGACAGGATCAGCACCCCCGCCAGCCAGCAGCCCGCGCCGTGTCGGTACAACAGGAAGAACGCGCCGAGCTTGAACATTTCCAGCAGCACCATGACGGCCATCGGGACGGTTCCGGAAACGGTACCCGGTCCGGATGGCCGAAGTTGAGGCAGCGCCGGTACCAGTGGAACTTTGCGACCGGCCAGGGCCAGCAGCGTCAACAACAGTCCGATGCCCCGACCGGAATCGCGGGCGTCCAGAAACAGTGTCGCCGTCAACGCGAACAGCAGCGCCGCCCCGTTGCGGGTGAAGATTCCGCCGTATGCCGCTCCCAACACCAGAATCACCACCGCCGACAGCACCCCGATAACCGGGATTGCCAGCAGCGTCAACTGCGGATCGGGGCGGGCCGTTTCGTATCGTTTCCATGAGTTCGGAATGGGGATATCCAGCAGCAGATCCCATGCTGCCAGAAGATTGCCGACAAAAGCAGGTTGTTTCATGTCATCCTCCGATATTCGGCGTCCATCAACGCATGGACGCGTTCCGCCAGGGACTTGCGATCCTCGCCGGGGAGCGGTACGACCTGCGGCAGGATTTTCAGCGTAGCCCGGATTTCCGGCTGTCCCAGCAGATGCCATACATGCGGCGGCATGGTCATGTCGCCATACCAGGCAACCGGGTAACCGTCGGCGGGCAGCTGGTATTTAATCAGCACCGGCAGAATCGGTTCCCCGACCCGGCAGGCGGCTTCGAACGGGGTGGACTTGAACGGCAGCAGGCCGTGTTCCCCGTCGGTACTGGTCCCTTCCGGATAAACCAGTGTGGAAATCCTGTCCCGCAGCGTCTGCTCCAGTTCCCGCGCCACCGCCGCCGACTGGGAACGCGACCTCCGGTCAATCCAGATCGGTCGGCTGAGCGCCACGTACCAGCCCAGAATCGGCCAGGAACGGATTTCCACCTTGGGCGCAAACCGGATCGGGAAGATCGCCGCTTCCGTCAGAATGTCGACGTAACCGGTATGATTGGAGACGATCAGACCGCCCGCGAATGACCGGGGATCGCCGTCCACCGTAATCCGCAGGCCGAGAATCCGGGCAATGCCGGCGGCCCACAGGCGGGCGATTTTCGCATTGGTCCGGATTCCGGCACGTCCCCGGAACAAGCCCGGCAACGCCGGAATCGCCAGTACCGGAAACCAGCACCCCAGCAGCAACAACCGGAAAATTTTTCGCGGAAATCTCACGGTCCTCCCTGAAAAACCTGCAAGTGCTCAAACATCGAAATGCCGGGCGTAACGCTCCGATATCTCCTCAAAGTCAAAAAGGACCAGGAAGTCAATCGACCCGAAATCCCGGTCCAGCACCGGTTCTCCGGCGATTTTCGCTCCCAGACGCATATATCCTTTCAGCAGAGGCGGCACGTGGTGCTGAAGGGTTTTTCTGTCCGGGAGGACGATTTCCGCCGGCTCCGGCAACCGGTAGGACGGCAGGGCCCGACCGAAAAGCCGCTGCGAAAAACAGCCTTCATTCCGGAAATATTCAAACATCCCCCAGCCCAGTTCCGGAGACGTATCTTCCAGACTGGCACACCCGATCAGGTAACGGAAATTCCACCGCCGCCGCATCTCCGCAATCCCCGCCCAGAGCAGGGAGATCACCGCTCCGGTCCGATAATCCGGCGCCACGCAGGAGCGCCCCACTTCAAAGGTGGATTCCGCAATATCCCGCAATTGCGGAATATCATATTCCCGTTCGGAATAGAAACCCCGCCCGGCGAGGGCCGCCGCTCCGGACTGCATGCGGTAAGTGCCTGCGAGTCTGCCGCTTTCCCGGTCCAGGACCAGCAGGTGCAGAAATTGCTCGTCATATTCGTCCTGGTCCAGAGAGTGGGCGTCCGCGGAGTGCAACCGGCCCTGTTCCGCTCGAAAAACTTCGTAACGCAAGCGCTGCGCCCGGGCTACTTCCGCTTCGTTTTCCGCGATTTTGATCAGAAACCGCCCGCGGTCGGTCAGAACTGCCGGCGCTGTTTCGGTTTGCGCAAATGCCATAAATATTCCCGTCGGTTATTGTCCTCTGAATGCATCGGGACTTCCCCTTTTTACTAATAATCGGAATCTCCCGGATTTCCAGTTCATTTCAGAGGGATTTGTGTTTTTTTAGCGTTTTTGCCCCGTCCCCCGGAAGTATCAGTGCAGTTCCACATCCGCCGGAGCCCGGCGGCGAAGCAGTTCCCGGTCGCCGCGACGAACGATCAGCTCGGCATCCTCCGGCGTGCGGGAACTGAACCGGATCACCCGTACCGGCAGCCGGGGACTGAATCCGTCGCAGTCGATCCGCACCTGTGACAAGTTCGTGGCACGGACGGTCAGAACCCCGTCTTGCAGGTCGGATTCCACTTCGCCGAATGCATCCGGTCGGGCCGGGGTCAGGTGGAGGTAGAAAAACGATTTCGCCTCGTCGGTGATGAGATGCAGTGAGGGAAAAAAGCGCCGCGGAGTCTGCATGAAGGCTGCGCCGATATTTTCATAGGGGGCCAGCTGATCACAGATCCAGGCGGGAGTGAAATTCATTTCGTGATGGGAGGCCGCCATTTTCCAATGCACGCCCTCCTGCAGGGGATGGTACCGGCGGATCGCCTGTTCCAGCAGGAGGGACTGCTCCGGCGGGACGACGTGATCGTTGGTCCCGTGCCAGAGAATCAACGGCACATAGCGGAAGTTCGGCGCATAGCTGGTCGCGGAACGGCGGCGGTATTCAAATTCGTTGGCGGGGCGCGAACCGAGTTCTTCCAGCACCTTGGCCGTCACACCGGTGTGCAGGCTGCGTATTTCCGTGTAGTCGGAAATGCCCTGGCCCGCCACCCCCGCGGCGAAAAGATCGGGATATTTCGCCAGCATCATCTGGGTCAGACCGCCGCCCATGGAACGTCCGGCGACATAGATCCGCGATTCGTCCACAGGATAATGCGCTTTCATCCAGTTGATGGCGTCGATCATGTCGTGCTGGGCTTCCAGCGCCGAGCAGGAAAACTGGCCGGGGGTATTGCGGCCGTGCAGCTGCGGGCAGACGATCAGCCATCGCCGTTTTTCGCCTTCCCCGTAATAGCCGAGACGGCGTGCGAAGGAACGGTCGCCCCACATCGGATGGGCGATGGCCAGCAGCGGCAGTTTTTCGTCCTCCCGGATCTGGTCCGGCGCGTAGCCCGCCGCCTGTTGCCGGCTCTGATCGAAACTGCTGGTGAATTCAAAGTCCAGCTCCGCCGCGGACAAAAAAATGGAAAGCAATGGAAAAAGAAGACAGATCAATCGGAATTTCATGAGGCAACACTCCAGAGTGAAGGGGATGAAGCAACCATTGTATTTACGGGGGGCAGACGGAAACTCCCCCAATCCTCCCTGTACCGGAAAACCGGCGGCGCCGATGCGGACGCCGGACCGGACGCACAGAAAAACGGGAAAAACGGAAACGGCAATCTTCCGGCTTTCCCGAAATGAACAGGTTCAGTCGCGCACGATATCAAGGATGACCACGTTTTCCACCGGGACATCCTGGTGCATGCCGCGGCGACCGGTTTTGACCTGGCGGATCCGGTTCACGACCTCCATCCCGTCCACGACTTTGCCGAAGACGCAGTATCCGTAATGCTGGGGCGTCGGCGCCTTGAAGTCCAGAAAGCGATTGTCCGCGACGTTGATGAAAAACTGGCTGGTGGCACTGTCCACCACGCTGGTACGGGCCATGGCGATGGTACCGGTTTCATTGGAAATCTGGTTGGCCGCCTCGTTTTTGATCGGAGCCCTGGTCGGTTTCTGCCGGAACTCCGTATCAAAGCCGCCGCCCTGGATCATGAAACCGTCGATGACCCGGTGAAAGAGGGTGTTCCGGTAATGTCCGTCATCCACGTAGGAGAGGAAATTGCGGACGGTTTCCGGGGCTTCTTTTTCGAAAAGTTCCAGACGGATGTCTCCCATGGAAGTTTTGATCGTAACCATAAATCGAATGCTGCCTTTCAACGGTTGATATGCTTGTCCCGGTCGCGGTCGATCCGAACCGGAGCGGAATATATCGCCTGCTCCGGAGTTATGCAACCGGAGAACGGGGATTTTTCGCCTGTTTCCCGGAATCCGGCGTGACGGCTGCGGCTGCCGCCACCGCCGCGTCCAGCACCCGGCGCACGGGAACGGAACAACGCTCCGCCGCCGCCCGGCAGTCTTCGAATTCCGGCGTCCGGCTCATTTCATTGCCCTGCCAGACGCCGATTTTGATCCGGATCGGACCGTAAGGTGTCGCAACGGTCTGGAACGATCGCTCCAGGCAGTGCCGGCGGACCGGGTATTCCCGAACGCCGAATGTGGGGGTTTCGCGGAACAACGTCTGCACGACGGCGTCGCGATCGGCGGCGCGGCAGGTCAGGGAGAGCCGATGCGCGGGGCGCTGCTTCTTCATGAATTCCGGCAGCAGCCGCACGTCCAGCGCGCCTGCGGCGAACAGGCGGTCGAAGGCCGCGCCGAGAATTTCTCCGGAGGCGTCGTCGATGTCGCATTCCAGCTCCAGCATTTCATCGGAAACGGGAGCTCCCGCTCCGGGAGCGTCCGCCGCCTCCGTCACCAGCAGCATGCCTCGGAGCAGGTTCGGCGTGTGCAGCAGTTTTCGATGACCGAAGGAATTGACGGTGCCTTTTATTCGCGCACCGGTCGTGATTCGGCAGCGGGGCCAGGTGAGCAGCAGGGCGGCCCCGGTCGGGGTCAGCAGTTCGAAGGGTTCCTCCGACGGCGCCACGGTCAAGCCCTGTTTCAGCAGTTCCGCCGTGGCCGGGGCCGGGACCGGCATGATCCCGTGCGCGCAATGCACCGTTCCGCCGCCGACCGGCAGCGGCGAGAGGGCGACGGCGTCCACGCCCAGCAGATGATAGGCCAGATGGCATCCGACGATGTCCACGATGGACTCGACGGCGCCGACTTCATGAAAGCAGATTTTTTCCGGCGGCACCCCGTGAACCTGTCCTTCCGCCTCCGCCAGCAGCGTGAAGGTGCGGCAGCTCGCCTCCCGTACCGGAATGGGCAGGGATGACTGCTGAATCAGGCCCAGAATATCCTTCAGCGACCGATGCTCATGGCCCGGTTCATGTGGGACATGAGCGTGGCCGTGATCATGATGGGGCGCATGAACGCCGTGATCGTGGCGGTACGCGTGATCGTGAACGGGCCCCATTTTACCGGAAGGGGCGTCATCCGCCTCGTGACGCAGTTCCACGGCGGCCTGAACGCCGGTGATGCCGTGGGAGGAAAAATCCCGGAGCTTCACATGAAAGTGGTCCGGAATGACCGTGCGCAGCGACTGCTCCAGCGTGTCCGGCCGGATGCCCAGGCCGCAGAAGACGCCGAGCAGCATGTCGCCGGAAGCGCCGCCGAGACTGTCGAGCCGCAGGATGTTCATGGTGCGATTCAGAGAACGCGTTCGATGGTGATTTCCGGATCGATTTCTTCGCGGAGAATGCGTTCCAGTCCGCTTTTGATGGTCATGGTGGCATGCGGGCAGGAGCCGCAGGCGCCGCGCAGTTTCAGAAGGACGTTTTTGCCGTCGATGTCCACGATTTCCAGATCGCCGCCGTCGGCCTGCAGGTGAATGCGCAGTTCTTCGAGTTTCCGGGTGATTTTATCTTTGAGTTCGTCCATTTTTCCGTTCTCCTCTTCTGCTTTGGAAAATGTCGTATGGTTCCATGGGGTTCCACCGGGATCGATCGGGACGACGGTTCGGGGATTCGTCCGGTCGCCGCCCGAGTCCGTCGTCCGGCATATCCCGATGGTTATAGTACTGTCGAAAGGAGTCTTTTACAAATCGAAAGCCATTGCTTTTCCCGAAAAAACGGCGGGCCCTCATCGGAACCGCCGTATCGCAGGGTACGCCTCAGCGTCCGTGAATCGTCTCCTGAACCCATTCCACATTGGGAAAGAAGTCTTCAAAGAAGGAGCGCATCATGGTTTCCAGTTCTTCGCTGGCGTACTTCCAGTTCAGCGCGGCATCACCGAGCGCCTTTCGGATGTTTTTCTGGGAAAAGATGATATCGGCGGAAAAATACGGGAAGAGGTCGCCGAGGAATCGTTCCATCATCTTGTCGTCGACATTGGGAGCAGTGTCTCCGAGAGAAATTTCCACCTCCTTCAAACGCAGAACCTTGCATACCGCGCGGTCGATCATCATCGTGGAAATCGGACTGTCTCCGGTCACGTGATAGGTCTGATTGGCCACCGGGAGCTGGAAACACCGGGTGATCGCCTCCTGTACAAAATCGATCGGAACAAAATAAACCCGTTCCGACGGAATGGTTTTGAAATGAATGTTGAGGTCGATTTCCTCGGTCGGATTGATCTTCAACTTGGAACAGCGATGACTTTTGAGCTTGGCGAGAAATTCCAGAATCCGGTAGAAGGCCAGCGGCTTGCGGATGCGTCCATCCGAGCGGCGGCCGGTAATGATCGCCGGGCGGTAGATGGTGAAGGGAAATCCGCTGTTCCGGACCAGTTTTTCCGCCTTGAATTTGCTTTCCTCATACGGGTTGTTGAACCCGTTGTCCGGCACTTCGGCTTCCGGTGAAACTCCGTGGGAGCAGCCGGCCACATACGCGGTGCTGACGTAATGGAACGCCTTTACATGGAGCTTTTCCGCCAGCGCCAGCATGTTTTCCGTACCGTTGTAGTTGATGCGGAAGGTCTTGCCGGTCGGATCCTTGCCGAGATTCACGTCGGCGGCGCAGTGAAAGATGGTGTCGACTCCCGCCAGTTTCGGATCGGCGGCCAGAGCGGCCGGATTCATGGTGACGACATCGCCGTCCACCACTTCGACCGCCTTGAGTACTTCGTCAATGCGTTCGGATTCCCCGTCGAACTCGCATTGGCTTCGGAGTGCTTCCGCCACACGTTCCGCGGCGCTGCGGACTTTATTGCCGCGCGTCATGCAGACGAACCGGGTGTCCTTGCGATCCTTCAGAAGCGCAGTCACAAAGGAACTGCCGACCAGACCGGTGACTCCGGTCAGAAAAATTTTTGCCATCACCATCCCCAGAGGTTATTGAAAATATTGAAAATAACGCAATCAACAAGAATTCCAACAATTTAGCATATGGATACATTTTTTGCAAACGGTTTTCCGCAAAAAACGGCAACTATTTATTTGCCGCTTGATTTTCATAATCCGGGGCAGTACTTTAATAAGTCAGGCGGATGATATGGTATGAAAAGAGAAGAGAAGGAGGTGTCTTCGTGCGCGTTCGCGTTCTGTTTCGAGTCATGTGCTGGCTGATGTTCGGTTCGCTGCCGGTCGTGTTCTCCGGTTGCGGGGAGCCCCGGCGGAATTCGGTCGATGTCGTTGCGGGGGTGCCTCCGGTGGCCGAGCTGGCACAGCGGGTTGCCGGACCGGAGGTGACGGTGCGTTCCGCCTTGCCGGTGGGGCGCAGTCCGCATGATTTTTCTCCGCGTCCGGGAGATGTCCGGGATATTGCCGGGTCTCGGATGTTTCTGCACACCGGCATGCCTTTTGAACGATCCGTATTGCGGGCGCTGGACGGCGGCAAGGTGAAGATCGTCGATGTCACGCACGGTATTACCCGCATCCCACTGGAAGCGGGCGGGTGTGCCGAGCATCACCACGCGGATGACGCCGATGATCATGCGCATGGCGATGAGGATGCGCTGGACCCGCATGTCTGGCTGTCTCCGGAAAACTGCATGATGATCGCCCGCAACATCGCCGCCGCCCTGACGGAAGCGATGCCGGAACGGCGCGCCGAATTTGAACGCAATCTGGAAACGGTATTGGCGGAGTTGAAGGCGGCGGATACGGAGATGAAGGAGAAACTGGCGCCTTACCGCGGACGCATATTTTTCGTACATCATCCGGCGTTCGGTTATTTTGCCGCCGCCTCCGGGGTGCGGCAGCACGGCATCGAGCTGGGCGGACGGGAACCCTCTCCGGCGCGCCTGGCGGAAATCATCCACGCCGCCAGAGATCATCAGGTCAAGACGATTTTCGTACAGCCGCAATTCAATCCGGCGGCGGCGCGATCGCTGGCTACCGCCATCGACGGAGAGGCCGTTGAGCTGGATCCCCTGGCGCCGGATATTATTGCGAATTTTCACCGTCTGACCGATCATATAGAACGAGGATTCCGGTCCCATGCCCAGTGAAGCGATCATTGAGATTGAAAACCTGTATTTTCAATACGACTCTTCGCAGCCGACGCTGGAGAACGTCAACCTGACCATTCACCGGGGAGAGTCCGCCGGAATCATCGGTCCCAACGGCGGCGGCAAGAGCACGCTGCTCAAACTGCTGCTGGGCATGTTGACGCCGCAGCGTGGCACGATCCGTATTTTCGGAACCGATCCGGTTTCGGCACGGCCGAAAGTCGGTTACATGCCGCAATATCATCAGCTGGATGCGGCGTTTCCGATTTCCGTCAACGAGGTCGTGCTGCAGGGCACGTTGCGGCGGGGATTCTGGGGACGGTATTCCGCGGAAAACCGCCGGGTGGCCGCAGCGGCACTGGAAGAGATGGGGATTGCGCATCTGGCCGAGCGGAGTTTCGCGGATCTTTCCGGAGGGCAGCGGCAGCGGGTGTTGATCGCCCGGGCGCTGGCCTGCTCACCCGAACTGCTGCTGCTGGATGAGCCGACTGCCAATATCGATCCCGGGGCGGAGGAGCAGTTCTACGCCACCCTGGACCGGCTCAGTCGGAAGTTGACCATCCTGACCGTGTCGCACGATCTCGGTTTCGTCAATCGGGAAGTGGGGCTCCTGATCTGCGTCAACCGTCAGGTTTCGCTGCATGACGCCGCCGATTTCGATCAGGACACGGCGAATCGGATCTACCGGCACGGAATGCATATGATTCATCACAGTCATGCCTGTTTCTGCGGCTGTGCGGAACCGGAGAAAAACGGCGGATGCGGGGAGGCACATCATGATTGATCTGTTCCGGGATCTGGCTCTGCCGGAAATGGGGTTCATGCGCTGTGCTCTGCTGATCGGATTGCTGGGTTCGGTGGCGATGGGGGTGGTCGGGACCATGGTGGTAACGCGCAGAATCACGTCGATCGCGGGCGCGATCGCCCACGCGGTGCTCGGCGGCGTCGGAGCGGCGCTTTATCTGCAACGGGTGAACGGCATTTCCTGGTGTTCGCCGTTGCTCGGGGCGGCACTCGGGGCGGTGGCCGCGGCGCTGCTGATCGGGCTGGTCAGCATTTATGCC
>CASFXO010000210.1 GCA_949298665.1 uncultured Lentisphaeria bacterium | reverse complement strand
CCGAACCCCGGTCCCACTTCCAGAATCACCTCGCCGGGAACGGGCGCCGCCGCCCGGACAATCGCCTCAAGCAGATTGGCGTCCACCAGAAAGTTCTGACCGAGCCCCCGCCCCGGCCGCATACCGATCGACGTCAGCGCGGTCATCAACTGCTGTTTATTCATCAGTGCCCGCCGCACCCGCAATGGCCGTCACAGCAATGCCCCCCCGCCGAGGGACAGAAGTCCGCCGCCGCACAGCCGGAGGCGGCGGAACGACCGACCGCGGCAAAGGCGCTCGGCAGCTTCGTCATGACATCCCCGCATTTCTCACAACGCACCTCCGCGTCGAAACGCGGAACCAGACGGGTCTCTCCGGCGCCGCACCGCGCGCACCGGTAACGGAAAATCGGCATAAGATCTACTCCCCCATTCCGGATTCCGGCGTTTTTTCGGGCGGATCGTCCGATTTTTCGCCGTTCCGGATTTGTTGAAACAGGTTTCCGGTATTACATTACCGCATAAACGGCATTTTTTCAAAAGCGGAACACCATGAAATTCATCCATGTGGCCGCCGCGGTCATCCGCCGCAACGGCACGATATTGATTTGCAGCCGCCCCCCGGAAAAGCCTCCCGCCGGATGGGAATTTCCCGGAGGCAAGATCGATCCCGGCGAAACTCCGGCGGCGGCGCTGCGGCGGGAATTGCGGGAAGAACTGGCCCTGGAAGCGTTGATTCTCGATCCGATCTTCGAAATCATGCATCAGACGGGCGACGCAATGATCCGGTTGACGTTTCTGCGTTGTCTGATCGGAACGAATGCGGTTCCGGTCGCCTGCGAAGGGCAGCGATGGCGTTTTGTCCGGCCGGAGGAACTCGGGAACTGCGGACTGCTGGAAGCGGACCGGCCGCTGGCGGATTTTCTGGCGGGATGAGATTTTTTTGATTTTTTTCGTGGACGGCGCAATTTTTTCGGTGCTGATCCGTTTCTTCTGAGTGAAAGAATATAGACCAGAGTGATCACAAGTGTTGGAAGAACGCAGCGATTACGAACTCATTACAGACTATCTGGCGGGAAACGACCGGGCTTTTGAAGAGTTGTATCAACGGCACCGGAAAAGGCTGTACGGCTACCTCAACGGTATGATGCCCTGGAGTCCGGCGGAAGTGGATGACGTATTCCAGCAGACCTGGGTGCGCGCGGTGGCCCGGCTGCCGAAATATCAGGATCAGGGTTATTTCGCCGCATGGCTCTTCCGCATCGGAAGAAATCTGTTGATTGACAAAGTACGCCGCGGAAAACGGGAAAACGGGTTCCTCGAACTGGACCGCGACGAGGCTCCGGAGATCGATGCTCCCCCCGGGACCGAACCGTGGCGTCGGCTGGATGAAGCGGAACTGGGCGGGTTGATCCGTCAGGCGCTGGCGCAGTTGCCGGAGGAACAGCGGGAAGTGTTTCTCCTGCGCCGGGAAAAAGTGGCGTTCAAGGAAATCGCGAAAATACAGAACTGTTCCATCAATACGGTTCTGACCCGCATGCAGTATGCTTTGAAAAACTTAAGGACCCATCTGGGGGCCGTTGACCATGGAGGATTGCTCCAATGAAAGAACTCTGCAACAAATATCTCGAAACCGTGCTGGACACGGATTCCCCGCTCACCGGGGAGGCGGCGGCGCACGTGGCGCAGTGTCCGGCATGTGCCGCCCTGCGCCGGGATGCGGAGCTTCTGTGCGGCGAGGCCCTGCCGGTCGCGCCGGAACCGGCTCCGGCACTGGACGACCGGGTCTTCCGGGCCGTTCGCGAGGACCGGAAACGGCGGCGTCTGGCGGCAGTGATCCTGCGCCGGATTCTGCCGGCCTCCGCTGCGGCTGCCGCGGCGGTATTGATTGCCGTCCGCCTGACCGGTGACGGTGAAAACCTGCAGCGTCCGGCCGCGCCGCCGGTGGCGGCGACGGTTTCCGAAACCCCGCCGACACTGATGGACTGGACGCAGCTGGAACAGGAATCCTATTGTCTGGACCAGGAGTTGAATTCGCGTCAGTACGCATTGAATAATTGGATTTGAACAAGACAAGGGATCAAACAGGAATCGGCATGATGGGTTTCAGAATTTCAGTTGTGCTTCTTCTGCTGCTGGGCTCTCCGCTGTCGCCGCTCCGGGCGGAAGTGGGTGAAGAAGCTCAAAAAGCGGAAGAATTCGTTCCGCCGCCGCCGCCGCCACCGCCGCCGGATTTTCAGCCGAAAGGCAAAGGCGGACGTCCCGGGAATGCCGCCATCTGGCGGGTCTTCTCCATGCTGAATCCTCAGGAACGCAAAGCCATGATGGAATTACAGGCGAAAGATCCCGACGAATTTCGTCTTCAGCTGCAGGCCAAAGTGGACGCGTTGCGCAAGGCCGAGCGTGAACGGGAACAGAAACTCAAGGCGCTGGTGGAGGCCTACCACAAGGCCGCGCCCGCCGAACGCCCCGCCATCGAAGCGGAAATCACCGCCATGGTCCGGGAAGGCTATCAGAAACGCCTGGATGAAAATCGCCGCCATCTGGAAGAGACCAGGCGCAGACTGGACTGGCTCTCTCAGGAGTTGGCCAAGCGCGAAAAGAATGCCGACCGGGTGATTCAGGATACCGTGAGAAGACGCCTGGAGCGCAAGGAAAAGCCGGTGCATTAATCGCCTCTTCGCTGCGGGCGGACGGCGCCTGCGGCAGCGGCGGATCCGGGAATTGCCCGGAAGCGGGGGGGAAAGAGAGTTTTCTTTCACCGCAGCAAAAATTTTCCGCTTGATTTCAACTCTGTTACGGTAACATATGAAACATCTGAGTTATCCGGCATCTGCGGAGACCGTCGGCGAAACGTTCATCGCGGCCCGGTCCCGCCCGGGTGAAGATTTCATAACGGAAGCGCGCGCGCTGGTGGCATCCTGCCGGACGCTTTTTGCCGGACACCGGCCATTGTACTGGCGCTTTCACCTGAGCGACATCGCCAATCAGGCGGAACCGCTTCGGAAGCTGCTCGGCGACGATGCGGATTCCGTGCTGATGGTGGGACAACCGCCGACGGGCGGCAGCCGTCTGGCCACCACCGCCTGGCTGCTGGATTCATCATCGCCGGTAATCCGTCAACAGACGGAAGACGGCAGCATCACCGAACAAATCCTCCAGCATTATCATCTGCTCACCTTTCGCCGCTCCCGTCTGCAATCGGCGACCAGCGAACAACAGATGACGGAGGAATTTCAGGCCCTGTGCGCCGCGCTCACGCAACGGAACGGCACTCTGGCGGAGAACGTCCATCGCACCTGGATCTATTGCCGGGACGTGGACAATCATTACGCCGGACTGGTCAGGGGACGCCGGGAATTCTTTCGTGCAGAGGGCTTGACGGAGAAAACCCATTACATCACCAGCACCGGCATCGAGGCTCAGGCCGCCGCGCCGTCCCGGCTGGTGCAGATGGAGTCGCTGGCCCTGTGGGGGTTGCAGCCGGAACAGGTGGTCTATCTGCGCGCTCCGGAATTTCTTTCGCCGACCCATGTTTATGGAGTCACGTTCGAGCGCGGCGTCCGAATCCTCTTCGGCGACCGTTCCTGGCTCCATCTGTCGGGAACCGCCAGCATCGACCGGGAGGGCCGGATCGTCCACCCCGGCGACGTCCGGCGCCAGACCCGACGGATGGTGGAGAACTTTTCCGCGCTGCTGCATGAGGGAGAGGGTTCCCTGAATGACCTGAAACTTGCCGTCGTCTACCTGCGCGACGCTGCCGATGCCGGGGCGGTGGAAGAGATTCTCGGTTCGCTTCTGCCCCCCGCGTTGCCGCGCATCATGGTCAAAGCTCCGGTCTGCCGTCCCGGCTGGCTGGTGGAGATGGAAGGTGTCGCCGTGCATCCCCGCGGCGATCATCGCTTCAAACCGCTCGGATAAAACATCATACGCTCCCGCGCGATCATCGCGCCGGAGAAGGAAACCACTCGAACATGCGAAAAATCGGAAAACCATTCATGCGCTTCATCGCGGTGCTGCTGCCGGTGCTGCCGGCGCTCCTGTTTCCCGCCGGAGCGGCCGCGGGCGAAACGGAACGGAGCCTGTTTGAAAAGGAAACCCCGGTCCCGCTCCGCACCCCGCTGGATCACCGGTTCGCCGAGTTCTGGCGCAGTCAATCCCTGCCCGTGCCGCGGGAAGCCGCGGACGCCGTCCAGCTGCGCCGGGTCCACCTGGCGCTGGCCGGACGCTTGCCGACGCCGGAGGAGGCGGAAGCCTACCTCCGGGATACGGCGCCGGACAAATACGAAAACCTGGTCGAACGACTGCTGCATGCTCCGGATTTTCCGGCCTTCTGGTCGATGAAATGGGCCGACGCGCTGCGCATCAAATCGGAGTTTCCCATCAATCTCTGGCCCAACGCCGTTTATGCCTACCACCGGCTGCTGCACCGGAGCCTGTCCCGGAACGAACCGCTGGACCGTCTTTTCCGGCGCCTGCTGCTGGGCACCGGCAGTAATTTCCGCGATCCGGAAGTCAACTTTCTGCGGGCGGCGGCGGACCGTACCCCGCGCGGACTTTCCCGGAACATTGCGCTGACGCTGTTCGGCTGCCGGACCGAACAGTGGCCGGAACAGGATCAGCAGGCGCTGGAGTCGTTTTTTTCCCGGATCCGTTACAAAAAAACCTGGGAGTGGAAGGAGGAGATCGTCTTCGTCCTTCCCGAAACCGCCCCCGTCTCCCTGACGCTGCCGGACGGTACCTCCGTCACCGTCCGCCCGGGCGGGGACCGCCGCGCGACGCTGGCCGATTACGCCTTCGCTCCGGCAC
This sequence comes from uncultured Lentisphaeria bacterium, assembly GCA_949298665.1. Lineage (GTDB taxonomy): Bacteria > Verrucomicrobiota > Lentisphaeria > Victivallales > Victivallaceae > CALXOD01. Next base: position 11,704 of record CASFXO010000210.1, on the reverse strand, counting down.
GACAGGTCTTCGCCGCCGCCACGGTCAACCGTACCTGGAGCTGGTTCTTCGGTCGCGGCCTGAACGGCGGCAGCGGCGATGATCTGCCCCGCCCGGGGCCGGAAGCCCTGCCGGAACCCGGGAAACTGCTGGCGCGGGAATTCGCGGAAGGCGGATACGACTTCCGGGAACTCTGCCGCCGGATCGTGCTCTCCGCGCCGTTCCGGGCCTCGCCGCTGCCGGCGGAAGACGTCGACCGGGAACACGCCGGGCGCGCGGAGCGCACGTTTGCGCAATTTCCGCTGCGCCGTCTGGACGCCGAAGTGCTGGACGACGTCATCGGCACGCTTTCCGGCAATCCGTCCGCCTACTCCAGCGTCATTCCGGAACCTTTCAGTTTCATTCCGAAGCAGGAACGGACCGTGCTGCTGGCCGACGGCTCCATCAGCAGCCGGTTTCTCGGTCTTTTCGGGCGTCCCTCCCGCGACGACGGCACGGTCGCCGAGCGCAACAACCGGATCAGTGCCGAACAGCGGCTGTACCTCTTCAACTCCGGAGAACTGTACCGGAAAATGGGCAGAATCCCCGGCGTCTGGAAGGTGCGGGGGCGCGCATTTCCCGCCCAGATGGAGCGGTTGTATCTGCTGTTTTACTCGCGCTACCCCTCCCCGGAGGAGCAACAGACGCTGCGCCGCGCCTATCCCGCGGGAGGGAAGGAAAAATGGCTCTTTCTGCAGGATCTGTGCTGGGTGCTGCTGAACAGCAAGGAATTTCTGTATCAACATTGACCGCAGGGACCATACATACCATGAATCGGCGTGACTTTCTGAAAACCTGTGCCGCCTTCACCACGCTGGGGGCCGTCGCCCATTTCGCCGGGCGTCCCCTGTCCGCGTGGGCGGGTGGCAAAATCGCCCCGCCCCCCCGGCCGCGGGCGAAATCCGTCATCGAAGTCTGGGTCTGGGGCGGCCCGAGCCAGCTGGAAACCTTCGACCCCAAACCCGGAGCGCCGCGGGATTACAACGGCGGCTTCAAGGCCATTCCGACCAACGTGCCCGGCATCGAGATCAGCGAGTTTTTCCCCTTGCTGGCTCAACATGCCGACAAATATTCCCTGATCCGCACCATGACCCATCCCCACCCGGGGCATGAAACCGCCACTTATCTGATGCAGACCGGGCGCAATCCCGGCGGCGGCCAGGTGTTTCCCGCCATCGGCGCGGTCATCGCCATGTTCAAGGCGGAAAACTACCGGGGGGACCTCCCGCCGTATGTCATTCTGACCGTTCCCAAGGGACGCTTTTCCGAGGTGGGCTTTCTCAATGAACGCTACAGCCCGCTGGTGACCGGCGGCAATCCGGCGGCGGAAAAATTCATCGTCGACGGCATCGTCCCTCCGGGAGGCTTGAGTCCGGAGGCGCTGCGGAAACGATTCGACCTCCTGGAACGGCTGGATACCTTCGGACGCGCCGCCGCCGGCGTGGAAGAGCTGAAACATTTCGACGACGCCGGAATCGGCGCCCGCCGCATCGTGGAGGGGGACGCCGCCAAGGTCTTTGATCTGGCGCTGGAACCCCGGACCATGCGGGAACGATACGGCATGACCACGCTGGGCCAGTCGTTCCTCACCGCCCGCCGCCTGGTGGAGGCCGGCGTGCCCTACATCACCATCAACGCGCAGGGCTGGGATACGCACAAACGCCACTTCGAAACCATGAAAACCAAGGCCGCGGAGATGGACAAAGCCACCGCCGCGCTGATTTCGGATCTGCACGAGCGCGGCCTGCTGGACAGCACCATCATCTGGTGGACCGGTGAATTCGGCCGCACGCCGAAAGTGGACTGGGACGCCCCCTGGAACGGCGGCCGCAACCATTATCCGCACTGTTTCTCCTGCCTGGTGGCCGGAGGCGGTTTCGCCGGGGGCAAGGTCGTGGGCGAGTCCGATGAATACGCCGCCAAAGTCGTTTCGCGTCCCGTCAGTCCGCAGGATATGCTCGGCAGCATCTACGAACTCTGCGGCATCGATCCGGACGGGAAACTGCCGAACCCGATCGGGCTGGACGTCCCCGTGCTGCCGCCGGAATCCGCGGCCGGACGTCTCCGGGAACTGTACCGGTCCTGAAAGGAGAATGCCGTCATGAAATCTCTGTTCCGCCTCCCCCTGCTGCTGTCCGCGGCACTGTTCGGTGCCGTTTCCCTGTCTGCCGCGCCCGACCCCTATATCGGGTATCTTTATCCGGCGGGCGGGCAACGGGGCGAAAAGCTCCGCGTCCTCATCGGCGGCCAGAACCTGGCCGCGCTGAACGGCGGCGTCGTTTCCGGTTCCGGCGTCGCCATCGAAAAACTGCAGGTCGTCAAAGCCTTTCCCGCGCCCCCCGCCGCTCAGCGCCGTTATCTGATCCAGCGCCTGAACGCCGTCGAAGACGGGAAGAAACCACCGGTCGCCCCGGAAAACACCGACGGCTGGCGCGAACACCCGTGGTGGGACCGCCTCGAATCCCTGCCGCCGCTGGAACGCACCCTGATCGCCCGCGACCTCTGCGTTCCCAAGAACGCCCTCCAGGCCAGTCCCTCCATCCGGCAGCTGGCGATTGCGGACATCGTCATCGCGCCCGACGCCGCTCCCGGGCGGCGGGAACTCCGGCTGATCCGTTCCGGGCGCGGCAATCAGGCGGTCACGCTGCCGCTGCCGTTCTACGTGGACGCCGCCCCCCAGGTGCGGGAAGCGCCCTACACCATGCCGAAACGTCCCCTGCCGCCGCCGAACCGGCTGAAGCAAATTCCCGCCACCTTCAACGGACAGATCATGCCGGGCGAAACCGATACCGTGACAATCCCTTTGCAGCAGGATCGGGATTACACCTTCATTCTGACCGGGCGGGCGCTGCGGCCGTTTCTCGGCGACGCGGTGCCGGGCCATTTTCAACCGGTCCTGCGGCTGCTGACGCCGGAAGGCGAGGAAGCGGCGTTCGCGGATGACTATCTGGTCCATCCGGATCCCGTGATGGTGTTCCGGGCCCCCGCCGACGGCCTTTACCGGATGGAAATCCGGGACAATTTGTATCGCGGACGGGAGGATTTCGTCTATCGGTTGCAGGTGCTGCCCGGCAAGGTTCCGCCGGAACGCGGGCTGCCGGAACAATCCGTTCTGCCGGAAACGGAGGCTGCCGCCGCCGCGGCCGCCGGACGGCTGCCGTTTCCCGGGGCGGTGCGGGGCGTGCTGAACCGCCCGGGCGAAACGGCTTCGTTCCGTTTCTCCGGCCGCGAAGGTGAGAAAATCGTCCTGGAAGTGCAGGCCCGGCGTTTCGGCTCACCGCTGGATTCCCACCTGACCCTGATCGGACCGGACGGACGGACGGTGGCGGAAAACGACGATGTGCAGGAGCCGCTGCTGGTGGATGAATACACCCAGCATCTGGATTCCGCCATCACCTGCGATCTGCCGCAAACGGGAGAATATCGCGTCCTGCTGACGGACACCGCCGGGCATGGCGGAGAAGATTATTTCTATCGGCTGCGAATCGACCGGCCGCGCCCGGATTTTCAGGTGTACCTGATCGGTTCCGGCTTGAACCTTACCCGGAATGCGCCCCGGCAGGTGCGTTTTCGGGTCGTCCGCCGGGAAGGATTCTCCGGCCCCATCCATCTCGTCGTCCCGGACCGGTTGCTGAAGTTGGCCGGGACGCCGCTGATTCCGGCCGATTGCGACGACTGGAGCGCGGCGCTTCTCCCCGGCGCCGCAACCGCCACCGCCCCCCGTGCCGTCGAACTCTTCGTGGAAGCGGAAATCGATGGCAAAACCGTCCGGCATCCGGTCATTCCAGCAGACGAATTCATTCAGGCCTTCGCCCACACGCATCTGCTGACCGCCGGAGAACTCTTCACCGCCATCCGCAACAACCGTCCCCAGAAGAAAAAATAACCCGCCGAAACGCCATGCCACCGTTTCCGCAGCAAAACGGAAACGGTTGCCTTCCTGCGTTCATCCGGCGGCCGTCACATCGCCTCCGGCACCCCGATGGTCAGCGTGGCCAGCCCGTCCGTCAGCACGATGCGCACGGATTCACACAACGCCAGCCGGGCGGAAACCAGTTCCGGCTCCGCCGCCGCCAGCACCGGGCATTCGCGATAGAAGCGGTTGAACGCCTTGGCCAGATCCAGCAGGTATTCCACCAGCGACGAGCAATCCCGTCGCCCGGCGGCCAGTTGCAGCGCCGCCGGCTAAAAGGCCGCCGCCAGCGCCAGCGCCTTCTCCGCCGGATGGGCCAGCAACTCCCACCGCACCCGGTCCGGCGCGAAATCGATTCCGCGCTCCGCCGCCTTGCGCGCAATGGACCGGATCCGGGCGCAGGCGTACTGCACATAGGGCCCGGTATCGCCTTCGAACCGGATACTGGCGGCGGGATCGAAGGTCATGGTGGTCCTGGCGTTGAACTTGAGCAGCATGAATTTCAGCGCGCCCATGCCGATGATTTCGCCCCGTGCCGCCAGCTCGGCCTCGGAAACCGACTCGTCGGCCCGTTCCCGGCAACCGGCGATCGCCAGATTGACCATCTCGTCGAAGAGGTCGTCGGCGTCGACCACCGTGCCTTCCCGGCTTTTCATCTTCCCGGAAGGCAGATTGACCATGCCGTAAGAGAGGTGGAACAGGTTGTCCGCCCATTCGTATCCGAGCTTGCGCATGATCGTAAACAACATCTGAAAATGCAGATTCTGCTCATCCCCCACCACCCAGATCATCGCTTCCGGCTGGTAGTCCCGGTATTTCAGCAGCGTGGTCCCGATATCCTGCGTCATGTAGACGCTGGTTCCGTCGGAACGCAGCACCACCTTGTCCCCCAGCTTGCCGAGCGGTGCCATGACGGCGCCGTCCGCGCGCCGGACAAATACCCCCTGCTCCAGCCCGGCGGCGATCACGTCCTTGCCGAGCTGATAGGTCTGACTTTCCAGATAGGTGTGGTCGAAATGAATCCCCATGCGTCGGTACGTGGCGTCAAAACCGGCGAACACCCAGTCGTTCATCCGCCGCCAGAGCGCCCGCACTTCGGGGTCGCCGGCCTCCCAGTCCTGGAGCATCTTCTGGGTCGCCCGCCCGAGTTCGGTTTCCAGGAAGAGCGACTCCGCGTCCCGTTCCGCCCATTCCGGATGGGCCGCTTTCAGCGCGGCAATTTCCGCCGACAGCGCCCGGTTGTACTCGACATAAAAGTCTCCGACCAGATGATCGCCCTTGATGCCGGTGGATTCCGGCGTCTCACCATGACCGAAGCGCTGATAGGCGATCATGGACTTGCAGATGTGAATGCCCCGGTCGTTGACCAGGTTGATCTCGATCACCTCATGCCCGACACGCTTGAGCAGAGCCGCGAGCGACATGCCGAGCGTATTGTTGCGCACATGGCCCAGATGCTGCGGCTTGTTGGTGTTGGGCGCGGAGTATTCGATCAGAATCCGGCGGCGTTCCCCCGGCGCCACCTTGCCCGCCTCCAGCAATGCGTCCGGCGCCGCGACCGAATCCCGGTACAACGCGGCGGGCTTCAGCGTCACATTGACGAATGCCTTCACCACATCGACCGCTTCCACATCCGCATGTCCCGCCAGATAATCCGCCACCTGCCGCGCCACCCGGTCCGGAGCCGCGCCGCAGAACCGGGCAAACCGGAAACAATTGACCGTCAAATCCCCGGCCATTCCCTCCGGACACCGTTCCGGCTCCACCGACATCTCCGCCGGGAAACGCTCAAACGACTCTTTCAGAAAATCATTCAGGTCGGCCATGCACTGAAACTGCAACATAAACAACGAAATCCTTTTTCTACAAACTTGTCTTGACCACCGCCGTCTCGCCGGCAGCCAGCGGACGCACCGAATACGCCCCATAGGCGAAGGGAATCAACGCAGTTTCTCCGGCCTGCAACTCCAGCGACCGCTCTTCCGCCAGCGGCCCCTTGCCGATGCGCACCGGCCTGTTAACGGCGCTGAGCAGATGAAAACTGCCGGTGGCGTTGGTATCGTCATGCCAGACCGTCACCAGCCTCAGGTCGTCCACTTTAAAATAGCGGCAGCGATCAACGATCGAAAATTTGCGATTATGCGCCACCTCGTCCGACACCCCGGCGATCCGGGGCGAACTGCGGTTCATGAAATCAATCGCCATCATACCCTTTTCCACATGAAGCTCCCGGGAATGACCGGCGGCATCCACCCGTCCCCAGTCGCTGATGCGATAGGTGGTATCGCTGTTCTGCTGAATCTCCAGAATCAGATTTCCGCCGCCGATCGCGTGCAGCGTTCCCGCCGGAATGAAATACGCATCCCCCGGCTGCGACGGATACACCTGCAACAGCTGCTCCACCTCGGGCGAACTCAGCCGGTCATTGAGCTGCAGCCGCGTGGCGCGCGGACTCAGGCCCGCCAGAATGTTCGCACCGCGGCAGGCGGCGATGATATACCACATTTCCGTCTTCGGCTCGGCCCCCCCGCCGATCCGCTGCGCCGCCTGTTCGTCCGGATGCACCTGCAACGACAGCCGGTCCCCGGCGTCGATCAGTTTGACCAGCAGCGGGAAACGTCCGTCGGGACGGGTCTTCCGCCCCAGCAGCGCCGTCCCGTAACGCGCCGTCAACTCCCGCAGCGACGCCCCTTCCAGCACCCCGCAGGCCACCACACTGACCGCCCCGTCCCGATCGGAAAGTTCCCAGGATTCCCCCACCGGAGCGGCGCCTGCGGGCACTTCGCGCCCCAGCACCTCCGGCATCAATGTCCCCCCCCAGATCCGTTCCTGGTAAATCGGAAGGAACTTCAACGGCGACAACAATGCCGCATCCGGCCATTCAGGCATGATCCACCTCCTGGAATTTCCGGCACTGCTCCACGAGCAGTGCAGGCAACCGCACCACTTTGCGATCCGAGTTCACGCAGGCCAGCACCACATGGCCGCTCACCAGCAGCCGATCATCACGCCAGACTTCGCTGGCGATCGTCAACCGTACCCCGCGCATGTCCTGCACAAAAGAACGAAACGTCAAAAGATCGTCGTAATGTGCAGAGTCATGATATCTGCAGCAGGCTTCGGAAACCGGCAGGAATACCCCCATCTTCTCCAGTTCGCTGTACGGTAACCCCGCCGCCCGGAGCATCTCCGTCCGGCTGCGCTCGAAATATTCCAGATAGTTGGCGTAATACACCACCCCCATCTGGTCGGTATCGGCGTAGGGAACCCGATAGGTCATTTCATGCTTCATGCTCCATCCTCCCGACGATAAAATCCACCACTTCCTCGATCGACATCCCGGTGGTGTCCACCGTGACTGCGTCGGGCGCAGGTTTCAGCGGCGCGATTTCCCGGGTGGAATCAATCCGGTCCCGTTCGGCGATCGCCTTTGCCACCTCCTCCAGCGTGGCCCCGGAAAAGTTCTCGCCCTCCTGCGCCAGCCGACGACGCGCCCGCTCCAGCGGAGAAGCCGTCACAAAAAATTTATAACGGGCATGCGGGAAAATCACCGTCCCGATGTCCCGTCCTTCCATCACCAACCAGCCGTGACCGGCCATTTCCCGCTGTCTTCTCTTCAGAAACTCGCGCACCGGTCCCACTGTCGCCACCGGACTGACCAATGCCGCCACCTCCGGCGAACGCAATGCCTCACCGGGAAACGTCCCGTTCAGACGCAATTCAAAATTCCCTTCCGCATTGCGTTCATAATCCAGATCCAGCCGCTCCAGCACCGGGATCAGTTTTTCGGCAGTGCAATCCGCCGCCTGGGTGATTCCGGCCCGGCGCGCGGCCAGAGTCACCGCGCGGAACATGTTGCCGGTATTGACGTACGCGATACCCAGCCGGCCAGCCAGTCGCGCGGCAACCGTACTCTTGCCCGATGCGGCAGGCCCGTCAATGGCAATTACAGAATCCGCCATGTCGTCTTTCTCTCCCAGAACAAAACGCAAAGACGCAAAGGCACTTCGCGTCTTTGCGTCTTTCCCCGTTCATCGGTCATGCCGTCGGGGCGATCAATTGCCGCTGCGTCCGCGCAGACGGCCGCTCTTCAGAAATCCTTCGTAATGCCGCATCGTCAGATGCGATTCAAGCTGCCGCATGGTATCCAGCACCACGCCGACCATGATCAGCAGACTGGTACCGCCGAAAAACTGCGCCACCATGAACGGAATCTTGAAATTACTGTAGAGGAACATCGGAAAAAGCGCCAGTGCCACCAGGAAAATCGCACCGCCGAACGTCACTCGCGTCATCGTCGTGTCCAGATAATCCGCCGTCGCCTGTCCGGGACTGATACCGGGAATGAATGCCCCTTCCTTCTTCAGGTTATCGGCAATCTGAATCGGATTGAACTGGTTCGCAACCCAGAAGTAGCTGAAGGCCATGATCAGAATCCCGTAGGTAATGCTGTAACCGGCCCCGTCCGGACGGAACCACAACGCCACCCGGTGCCACTGCAGATACTGGAACAGATATTCCGGCAACATCAGAATCGCACCGGCGAAAATGATCGGCATGACGTTCGCGAAGTTCACCTTGAGCGGCATATAGGTGCTGCCTCCGGTCAACTGACTGCCGACGGTCTTGCGCACCATCTGAATCGGTACCCGCCGATATCCCTGGGACAGCAGAATCGTCGCCGCCGTCACCCCCGCGAACACCAGCAGCAGCAACAGCAGCTGCACCGGCTTGAAGGAATTTCCGTCCGGCGTCGTCCCCTTCATCGCCATCTGAATCAGTTCAATCACTGAATGCGGCAAACGGGAAACAATATTAATCGTAATGATGATCGACACCCCGTTTCCGATCCCGCGCTCGGTTACCTGTTCGCCGAGCCACATGAACACCATCGTCGTACAGGTGATCACCACCACCGTCGTAAACACAAAGGCCGCCTGAGAACCGGTAAATAACGGCGACGCCGGCTCCCGCAATCCCAGCCGGCCGGGATTGACCATCGCCATGGCCACCATGATCCCCTGCACCAGGCAGACCACAATCGTCAGATAACGGGTATACTGAGAGATTTTCTGGCGTCCGGACTCCCCTTCCCGGCTGATTTTTTCCAGGGAAGGAATCACCGGCACCAGCAACTGCATGATGATCGATGCGGTAATGTACGGCATGATCCCCAGCGCGCCGAGCGCGAAATGCGCCAGAGCGCCGCCGGAAAAGAGGTCGATCATCGCCATGAAACCGCCGTCAGCCCCGCCGGTCATGCTCGCCAGATAATCCTCCAGAGCCGCCGGATCAACCCCGGGACACGGAATGTTGCTCGCCACGCGCACCAAAACAATGATCAGCGCGGTGAACAGCAGCCGGTTCCGCAGCTCCTTGACTCTCCATAGATTCCTGAATGCAGCAAACATCTTTCTTTCTACCCGTCTCTCTCGATTACGGAAGCGCCGCCGGAAGTCATCCTGTCCGGCGGCCGCTCCCACGCTGTTACTCGATCACTTCCGCCTTGCCGCCGGCAGCCTCGATCTTGGCGGCCGCCGCAGCGGAAAATTTCCGGGCCTTCACGGTCAGAGCCTTGGTGATCTCCCCATTGGCCAGGACCTTCAGCTCGCGTTCGCTCTTCCCGAGCAGGTTCTTCGCGCGGAGCGCTTCCACGTCCACCACCTCACCCGCTTCGAAATGTTCTTCCAGCACGGAAAGGTTGATCAGATGATATTCGATATGATCCGGACTGTTGAATCCGCGCTTCGGCAACCGCCGGAACAACGGAATCTGACCGCCTTCAAAAAACGGACGGATCTTCGAGCCGGAACGGGACTTCTGCCCCTTTTCCCCGCGGCAGCAGGTCTTGCCCATGCCGGAGCTGTCGCCACGGCCGACCCGCTTGCGCCGCTGCCGGGAACCCGGATTCGGACTGAGTTCGTGCAATTTCATAGTATTACCTCAAATTTTTCCGCATCCCTGCGAAAACCCTTATTTCGCTTCCGCGGCGGTCATCCCGCGCCGTTCCAGAACACTGTCCCGGTCCCGCAGCATGGAAATCGCCTTGAACGTCGCCTTTGCCACGTTGGTGGCATTGCTCGCACCGAGCGATTTGGCCAGCACGTCCTGCACCCCCGCCAGTTCCAGAATGGCCCGGACCGCGCCGCCGGCAGTCAAACCGGTCCCCGCACTCGCCGGTTTCAGCAGCACCCGCGCTCCGCCGAACTTCACTTCCACTTCGTGCGGCAGCGTCATGCCGTGCATCGGCACGGCCACCAGGTTCCGCCGGGCGCTTTCCCCGCCCTTGCGGATCGCATCGGAAACTTCGTTCGCCTTGCCGTAGCCGTAACCGACCCGCCCCTTGCGGTCGCCCACCACCACCAGCGCGCCGAAACTGAAGTTCTTGCCGCCCTTGACGACCTTGGCACTCCGGTTGATGCTGATGACGCTCTCGCCAAGCTCGTTGTCGAAAGCCTCATCGTTCTTCATATTTTCACGCTTCGCCATATGCCATACGCTCCTAGAATTTCAGTCCCTGCTCTCTGGCGGCTTCGGCGATTGCCTTCACGCGGCCATGATAGCGATACCCCGAACGGTCGTAGACCACCGCCGAAATTCCGGCGGCCCTGGCGTTCTCCGCCGCCAGTTTGCCCAGCAAGGCGGCGCCGGCCATGTTCGGCTTGCCGTTTTCCGCCTTGAATTTGGGATCCAGACTGGAGGTCGAAGCCAGCGTCACGCCCTTTTCATCGTCAATGAACTGACAATAAATATTGTTCGCGGTGATGCTCACGCAAAACCTCGGGCAGGCCGCCGTGCCGGAAACTTTCTTGCGAATGCGCAGATGACGGCGCATACGTTGTTCTTTATTGCTCTTAACAGCCATGATTCATAACTCCCCCGCGGACTATCCGACGGATTTCCCTTCCTTGAGGGTGATCTGTTCATCCACATACCGGATCCCCTTGCCCTTGTAGGGTTCGGGCTTCCGGAAACGGCGAATGGTGGCGGCCACCTGGCCGACCAGCTGCTTGTCCGCGCCTTCCACCGTAATCTTGACGTTGTCGGCCACCGTGACCTTCGCCCCTTCCGGTACCATATATTCGACCGGATGGGAATAGCCCAGGTTCAAAACCAGCTTCTTGCCGCTGATCTGAGCCCGATAGCCGACGCCGACGATCTGCAGTTCCTTCTTGAAGCCGGCGCTGACCCCGATGACCATATTGTTGATCAGGCTGCGGGCCAGTCCCTGCATCGCGCTCGAAGCGCGTTCCTCATCCTGGCGGCTGACAATGACCTCAGATCCCTCGACGGCCACCGAAACCAGCGGCGGCAGCGGCAGCGACAGCTTGTCTTTTCCCTCCACCGTCACTGCCCCGTCCGCGACCGTTACCTTGACGCCGGCGGGAATCGCAATCGGTTTCTTTCCAATACGAGACATAATGTGAATATCCTTGACTTACCAGATATAACAGATGATCTCACCGCCGACGTTTTCCTTCGCGGCCTGAGCGCCGCTCATGATGCCGTGCGGGGTGGACAACACCACGGTGCCGAGCCCGTTGCGCACCCGCGGAATTTCGCGGCTGCCGCAATGCATGCGCCGGCTGGGCTTGCTGACCCGTTCCAGACCTTCGATCACCGGTTTCCCGTTGTAATACTTGAGGTCCACCACGAGCGTCTTCTTCGGCCCGTCTTCCACCACAGAACAATCTTTGATATAGCCTTCCTGCTTGAACACCGCGGCAATCGCCGCTTTTTCGCGGGAACCGGGCATGGCGACCTGTTTCAGGC
>CASFXO010000209.1 GCA_949298665.1 uncultured Lentisphaeria bacterium | reverse complement strand
ACCATCGGCAGCACCACGGTGAGCACCGCCTGGGTCAGGGCCGCGGCGAGGTCGACGGAAAACAGTTTCCAGTGCGGCCGGTAGTAGGCGACGAACCGGCGGAATCGGTCGAATTTCACGTTTCTCTTCCTTTCCTGCGTGAAAATTTCGCGGATAATATAGCAGCCTTTTGCGCCGGGGGAACCGTGAGAGCGGTTTTTTCCGCGAAAATTATTGCGCCGGACGTTTCCGGCATTATATTGGTCCCGTTCTTCATTTCAAAAATCGGGAAAGAATCGCTTATGAAATCATTGCAAGACAAAGTCGCCGTCGTCACCGGCGGTGCGAAAGGCATCGGCGCCGCCGTCGTCCGCCGCCTCGCCGCGGACGGTGCGCGGGTGATCGTCGCCGATCTCGACCGGCAAAACGGAGAAGCGCTCGCCCGGGAACTGGAATCGGTGGATTTCGTCTCCTGCGATGTGGGCTGCGAGGCGCAGGTGCGCGCGGTCATCGAGTTCGCCGACCGGTCGTATGGCCGGCTCGACATTCTGGTCAACGACGCCGCGCTGCAGCTCAACAAACCGCTGCTCGACACGTCGCTTGCGGAATTCGAACGGGTGATGAACGTCAATGTCACCGGCTCATTTCTGTTTTTGCGGGAGGGGGCCCGGTATATGATCGCGCACGGCATTGCGGGGGCGATCGTCAATTTTTCCTCCACTTTCGCCATCGTCGGGTCGCCGGGGTATTTCGCCTACCACGCCTCCAAGGGCGCGATTGCTTCGATGACCCGCGCCGCCGCCGTTGCCCTGATGCCGCACGGGATCCGGGTCAATGCGGTCGCTCCCGGCACCACCGATACGCCTGGTTTGCACGACGGGGCGCGCGATACCGGGGACGAGGCCCGGGGAATGGCCGGGTTTCTGGCATTGCAGCCGCTGAAGCGTTTCGGACGGCCGGAGGAGATCGCGGAGGTGGTCCGCTTCCTGGCCGGCGAGGAGTCCGGTTTCATGCACGGCGCGGTGGTGACGGCCGACGGCGGTTACACCATCGTCTGACGAAGGGGGGGAAGCGATGACGATACTGGAACGATTTCTGCATTATGTTTCCTTTGACACCCGTTCGGACGAATCGACCGGGGCGCACCCCTCCACGCCGGGGCAGCGGTGCCTGGCGGAAGCGCTTGCCGGAGAGCTGCGGGAACTGGGGCTGCACCGGGTCCGGATCACGGAATACGGTCATCTTGTGGCCGAACTGCCGCCGACTCCGGGGTGTGAGCAGGCTCCCGTGCTCGGACTGATCGCACATCTCGACACGGCCGGAGAGGCGTCCGGGGCGAATGTCCGGCCGCAGATCATCGAACGGTATCCGGGCGGCGTTCTGGCGCTGGGGCGGAGCGGAAAAACGCTCGATCCCGCCGTTTTCCCGGTTCTGAACCGTCTTCACGGGCATACGCTGGTGACCACCGACGGCACCACGCTGCTCGGCGCGGACGACAAGGCGGGCATCGCCGAAATCATCACCGCCGTGGCGGAAACCGTCGCCGCCGGGGTGCCGCACGGGGCGCTCCGGCTGGCGTTCACGCCGGACGAGGAGATCGGTGAGGGGGCGCGGTATTTCGATGTCGCCGGGTTCGGCGCGGATTGCGCCTATACCGTGGACGGGGGGGCCGCCGGTGAAATCGAGTTCCAGAACTTTCATGCGGCGGAAGCGACGTTTGCCGTCCGCGGACGTTCGGTGCATCCGGGAACGGCCCGGGGGGTGCTGCGCAACGCGATCAAGATCGCCGGCGAATTGCAGGCGCTGTTTCCGCCGGAAGAGGCGCCGGAACACACCGACGGTTTCGACGGCTTCTATCATCCCGTCCGCCTGACCGGCGGGGTGGGGGAGGCCGAACTGGTGGTGCTGCTGCGCGATCACGACCGTGCCCGTTTCGAGGCGCGCAGGGAATTCTGCCGCGCTGCCGCCGAAACTCTGAACCGGCGTTACGGCCCCGCCACCGTGTCCGTCGCCGTCCGGGATCAGTACGCCAACATGGAGGAGGTCATCCGCCGTCATCCGGAACTGATCGAAATCGCGGAACAGGCCATCCGGGAGGCCGGATTGGAACCGGCCAGCCCGCCGATCCGCGGCGGAACCGACGGGGCGATGCTCTCGTTTCGCGGGCTCCCCTGTCCGAATCTCGGGACCGGCGGATACAATTTTCACGGCGAATACGAATTCGCGTCCGTGCAGGAGATGGCTGCGTGCGTGCGCATTCTGCGCGGCATCATCGCCGCCTTCGGAAAGCCCGGACGCCATGGCATCTAGGAATATACTTGGAAAGTGGCCGTACCGTGGTCGCGGATATCGGAGAAACGCTTCTGCCGCAATTTGATTTTCGGCAGGCTTCATGTCTCAGGGGAGAGTCTGACCGGTACGGTATTCTGACCGGTATTCCATTCAATGTCGCCGTTTCCCCGTTTTCAACTTTTTCTCCGATGCGGAACACAGTGGAAAAAGGGGGCGCAAAGGCGCGCCGCTCATCCGGCACTGCGGCTGTTCAGAGCGCCAGCATGGCGCCGCCGGGGAGCTGCATCAGATACTTCAATCGGTATTCCTCCTTTACCGCAACACGATTGCGGGAATTTCCGATATGTCCATCGAGAAAACCCAGGTTGGCTTCTCCCTGGTGCCGCAGGGCGATGCCGCTGAAATTGGTATTGGAATCGCGGGGGATGAATCCGACTTCTTCGCCGACCCGGTCGGAGACGTCGATCCCATAAGCACTGTCGGCCAGCAGAACGTGGCGGGACGGATGTTTTGACTTCGCCGCCTGCACGAAATGACGAAAGCCGGTACTGCCGTAGGTAAATTTGACTTCTCCCGGCAACTGGTTGGCGGTGTTGTAATAATAAACGCCACCATAGCAACGCTGGTAGCCGGTATCCTTGATGGATATGACCGCGGAAGGGCAGTGAGTGACCGGCCGGAGAGCGGCATTGTTGTACACCGGATCGGCATTGGTGATCTCCCGGCTACTGGAAAAACCGGTTACAACCTCAAGTACACCCCGATTGGTCCACCATGGATTGTATTGACTGCTCCTGTTGCCGTAAACTGCGATGAAATCATTGTTCTCATTGGCATAAAGCAGCATTGCGCCAACGCATTGGCGAAGATTGTTGACGCAACTGATATTGCGGGCGGCCGATCTGGCCCGGTTGAGAGCCGGAAGCAGCATGGCGGCGAGAATGGCGATGATCGCGATCACCACCAGCAGTTCGATCAGGGTGAATTGGCTCTGACGCCGACAGAATGGCGGGGCCGTGACGAAAACGGGATGGAGGCATGCATGGAAAAAATGACGGTTCCACCAAGCCGCCTTCATGGGAAAATTCTGCATTCCGGCGCTGTCGCAGCAGAAAACGGGTGTGCTCAGGCATGATAATGGGCCTCCTTGTCTTCAAGTGGTTGACATTGGTGGGTCGATGTGTCGGGAAAATTGCAATATCATGATACTTCTTCTAATTAAGGAAAACAGTGCGCTGCCATTCAACAGCATTGCATCCCGGTTATCTGCGTGCGACATGACGGATGTAATACCCATGTATTTCGGCGGCGGTTTTCCATGGCCCGGCTGTTCCGGATCAGTGCACGGATCCAGGCTGAACGATCGGTGGCTTCCCGACATCCGCATCGCCCGGACGGAACGGACGTGACGCGATTTAACGGAACGTTGCGTCAAACCAGGTGTGATAGCCCCCCCCGCAGAGCCGATCACTGGCGGAGAGGTCCGGAATACGACGGTATTTCGCAGCGTCTCGGTAAAACGTTCATGCGGGACCGGCAACAGGGAGGCGGACAATGTCAGGGACCCGTCACCAACCTCGAAACCATTACCGTTTTCATTATTCCACCGTCACTTCCGTCAATTGAACCGGCTTGCTTCCCGCCTGGAGAATGATGCCCAGCGTTTTGGCTGCGGCAGGCACCGGCAACCGCATGGTCAGTATGCCGTTTGCACGGTCGATGTTTATGCCGGTTTCCCGACCGTTCAGTTCCAACACAGCCGAAAGCGGCGCGGCGAAAGCCGGGTTGTGTTCGCCGGAATACACTTTGACTTGAGACACCGTTTCCGGATGGTCGAACGAGAAACCGATCCGCGCCTTCTCCCCGGCCGGAAGCAGAACATAACGTTCCGGAATACCCGGTTCAATCCTGCCGTCGGTCAGCATTCCACGGTCGTCGTTCAGGCAGCCCGCCCGGCGTTGCAGCGGAGCGGTGATGCGGTAGGAGAACGGAGCGTGATCAAGCCGTTTTCCCTGATGAAGAAATTCCACTTCGGAAAGAAAGCTCCAACCTTGCGCTTCCCCGGTTATGATATAATAGCGTGCGGGAGCCGCTTTCGCCGGACGGTAAGACCAGAACCCTTCGCGGATACTTCGATCGGAAGTCCTGCCGGTAACGGAAAATTGTTCCGCCTTGAGAATCTCGATCTGTTCCGGTGCGGCCGAGCGCATTCCGAAAAGATGGCGGAGATCGGCCCGGTCGGTGGAAGCCACGGAAAGGTTGTTCGGCAAATGAATCGCACCGGCCGGTTCCTGTCGGGCATAAACGCGGATTTCATCGCAGAGCGGCGGATTTTCACCAAGGTCGAAAAGCAATCCGATCGGCGCGTTGTTCCATCCCAGATGGTTCTGCCAGGCGCCCCCTTTCCGGCCGTCAAGCAGTTTGCGTCCATCGGAAAGATCGGGATAGGCATAGTCCGCTTCCGGCAATGTGCAATCATATGGTCGCCGGTATACCTTGGACACGGCTGAAGCGGGAAGATTGTCGTCAATCCCGATTCGCAGAACGGACGGCGCCGGCGTGTCTGTTTCACTGTGGAAGGTCAACTTTAACGCCGAAACTCTGGCGTGGACCAGGAGGGTGATGTTCTGGAAACGGCCATTGCCTTCCGATGCTGCTCCCCGGACGATCCAGGACAACGGTTTCCATGAAGCGTCTGCTGTGGTTTTGCCTGTCGCTTCCACGATACCGCGCCAGGCGGCGGACGGCTCCTCATCAAGGAAAACATCAATGCAGCTGATGTTTCGCGGATGATCCCAGGTGATTTCCGCGACCGTTGCGGATGCGCTCCGATGCCACCGCCAACGGTATTCTTCCGGCAGGCGCATGTCTTTGCCGCTGATGTAGTCGCAGGTCCAGTCATAGATGGCGCGGACTTCCGGTTGCGGCGATTTCCATTCATCGAAGACGGTGCTGAAAAACCAGACTCCGGGTGCTTTTTGAAAACCATGGCGGCTGCCGGCGTCGTAGGTCCGGCGGATGATATCGGCTCCGGCCCGGTTGCGTTGATAAGGAAATTCAATCTCCACACCGAGGCCCCGGCTCCGACAAAGTTCAGCGCAGACATCGAGCCGGTTGCTCCGGCTGGTTCCTCCGGAAAGAGGAGAGGTAAACGCATAGTTGCTTTGCATGATTGCGCAGTCGAAGCCGAATTGCCGCCAGTTGTCCCAATTTTCTGCACGGAACCACGGAATCCACAGAAATTTGTAATGATCATTCCGAAGTGTTCGGGAAACCACTTCAAGCAAGGCGGCATCCCGGTCGACGTTCTCTTTCATCCAGTAGAAACCGAGCAGTTGCAGATGGGGGCACTGTTCCATGCGTCCGGCGATTTCACCGGTGTACCATCGAATGATTTTTTCGATATCCGCTGGAGAAGAGGCATTCTCCTTCCTGCCGTCTCCGTCCACATCTCCGAACGCCCGGACGTCGGGATGCAGATACGGGATATAGAACATGACTTTGAGTGGTTGCGGCAGCTGTCCACCGAAGGTGGCCTGAAGTTCGGCGGCGGCCTGTTCCAGAGCGTTGACTTCGCGATCCGGGTGAAAGAACAGATCAATCTGTTTTTGCCAGGCAGCCAGATCCGTTTTCCCCCCGTCCGTCCTTATTCCGTCGAGGTGTTGGTTGAGAAAGATGAAGCAATCGAATACTTTTTCCGGACGGAATTTGCCGGAAACGAAGTCATAACGGGCGATCATCGGCATGAAGTCCATCGCCCGGCGGCTGTCCAGGCGGTAGATCAGAGCGGCATGGTGAAAACCGGCGGTTTCGACAGCCGGATACCCGGCGTACAGCAGCGGACCGAGGATCAGCGCCAAGGTGAACCGGAAGAATCGGAAGAGCATCTCATTCATATCCTTATTTTTAAACCGCAGGGATCGTTGCCGTCAAGTGGTCAGAGAATTTGATGGATGCCGTTACCGGCGATCCGTTGCCGAACCTGGTGGGAGAGGTCGCAGCAGATCAGTCTGTCCGGTTCGGCGATGAGGTCGACAAGTTGATCGAATACCGACCGGGCGAATTCACCGTAATCGATTTCGAGTGCCAGTACCCGGGGAAAGCGATCGGTATTGCAGAGATGTCTGATGCAGAGGATTTGGATGTTTTCGCCGATGTGCAGACCGTATTCCTCAAGCAGATCGGCCATGCGTTGCAGATCGACGTTGCGGATGATGTAGAGCAGATCAGGCCGTTCGCCGCGATTGAGCATCTGCCGCAATCCGTGTAAATGAAGTTCGGTGTTGTCCGGTTCGGTTTGAAAATCGTTGGGCAGGTATTCAATCAGCAGTTTTTTCCCACATGGAATCAGGCGGGATTGGAGAATTTCCCGAATTTCATTTTCATAATCGAACTGGCCGGAGGGATATGAAAAATAAGCGATGCGGTGGAAGTCCGAAGCACGGAGAAAGGCGGCAACTTCCTCTACCTTGGCGGCATAACGGGCGTAAATGTGATTGAACCTCAGTCCGATTTCCTGATGATGCAGTTCGCCGACGATGAGATAGGGCACACCGCACTGGTTGAGGACTTCGATTTTTTCCCGGTCGATGTAACTGGACCCGAGCAGGATTGCCTGCGCATGGAGACAGTCGGCCTTGGCGACTTCATGCCGGAAGGTTTCGATGTTGAGCGTGTCCCAGCCTATGCACCGCATGGTTAGATTGTACCGCGCCCTGTACGAAAAGTCCCGGTTGAGGTTCAGTGCGTTTTCTATAAACGACGGCAGCGGGGGCGAGGAGGACAAGGCAACATAGGAGAGAACGAAAAGTTCGTATTTCCGAAGCGACAAAATCCGGTCGCTGACATAGATTCCCTTACTCGGAATCTTGACCACCAGACTCTTGCGTTCCAGACGGTCGATCGCATTGCGCACCACGATCCGGCTGACCCCGAATTCACTGCTCAACTGCCGCATGCCGACCAGTCGGGTATTCGGCCGGTATTTGCCGCTCAGGATCTGCTTTTCCAGTTTTCCTTCAACCTGATCGGTCATGGTTTCCGCTTTTTCTAATATCATCTTGCCCGCCTGCTGTTTTCTACTGTCTTTCCCGGCATATATCCGAATTGAATTTTCAGGAAGTTCAACGGATATGCATATGGTTATTGATAGCCCGGTATAGCCCGGTATATATTGTAGTTCAGATCGCTCGAAAAAACAATGGGGAACAATCAAAAAAACGAGAAAATGTCGATATTTCTGCCGATACCGGAATTGAGAGGAACAAGACTGCGGAAAACGCTTCCACGGCATCACGCTGCAATGCCCTCGGAAACGGAGCGGTCATTGCCGGTGGAGGACCCGTTGTCGGATGATGCCGCCCGTCATCCGGAGAATCTTCCCTGCATGGCCATCGGAAATGAAGGGATATGCATCTCTTCAAGCGTTTCCGGGGAAACAGGTGCGACCTGTGGATCTGCGACTTTTCCGCAGAGTTTTCTTGGAGGATTTCCTTTTGGAATCGGTTTCACGCTTCCCTTTTCCGGAATTTCCGGAGGCGCGCCTGGGCTGGAAAAAGCGGCGGGAAGGGAACTGCGGTCTCTCTTACGGTATGGTTGTGAGGCGCTGCATTCAACGAGTTCCGGCGGTTTCTTTCAGGTGACGCTGCAATATCGCCGCGGCCAGCGCCACCATTTCGGGACAGGGGCGTTTCCGGTAATACGCCGCCGTCCGCTCTTCCGAAACCGGTTCGTCCCGGCGGCCGGCCGGCAGGCCCAGCAGCTCGCGGCAGATCAGCGAACCGGCTTCCCGCTCGAATTCCCCGGTCAGCTGCCGGATGAAGGCGTAATGGGCGTCCTTGGCCTGTTTGTCGGTCAAATCCGAATACCCCCGCAGCAGATTCGCCGCCATGACCATTCCGGAAACCGCGCCGCAGACTTCGCGCAGCCGGCTCATGCCCGCGCCGAAGCCGGAGGCGAGACGCATGGCGGTGTCGAAATCCAGTCCGCACTCCTCGTGAAACGCGCCCAGCACCGCCTGCGCGCAGTTGGCACGGCGCAGAAACAGCGTTCGCGCCCGCTCCGCCTTGTTCTCTTCCGGTTCCATGATTCCCCCGCTGTCTTTTTTGAGGAAATATATCACGGCAACCGGTTTTCCGCAAGCGGCCGCGCCGCGTTCCTCCCGGCACGGGAACGCCGCCGCATGCCGTTGCCTCGTCCGGGCGAAGCGGCAGTGTTCCATCGCTTTCCGGAGGGGGGGGACCTGTACATCCTGTACGGTTTCAACGGCTTTAAAGGGGTGTTTCGCTTGTTTTTCCGAGCGGTCCGGACTATCCTTATAAGCGGAAGGCAACCCGTGAACAAGGAGCGTCCCCGTGCCGCATATCGATCGCCGTCTCGCTGAATATCTGCTCGCCCGCATCGCTTCCGGAGAATATCCGGTCGGCGGACGGATTCCGTCGCTGCGCCGG